>JAZQSG010000127.1:0-4406 GCA_045630025.1 Acutalibacteraceae bacterium | reverse complement strand
GGTTGTTTATTTAGCCCGCACTTTCAAGTTCGGCCTCGATTTGTGCATCAAACATAGCTTTATAGGTTTGCACGGTTTCGCTTACGGAGCCCTTAGAGAAGCGGATAGCGGTCCAGAAGCTCCACTGCTCGTTCCAAAGGGTGCCCACGCCGTACATATTGTCGTTAACGCCGTTGTAGCGGCTGTCTTCCATCATTTCCAAAATTTCGGGGTAATCCTTAAGGGCTACACTTACGTCGTTGACTTCTTTGGGCATAATGCCTTCTTTTTCAGCGGCCTTAAGTGCAATAACCAGGTTAACTGCGCCCTGGGGATTTTTGGCGCTGCTGGTTACCATCCACGCCTGTACGGAGCCGGGTACCTGACGGCCGTCGTTTGCAGGGCCTGCGGGGAAGGGAATAATGCTCCACTTAAAGGTGAGCTCGGGAACAAGGGTTGCAACGTTGCCGTCGGCTATTGCAATAACGCCGATTCTTCCCGTTTCGTAAGTGTTGGAATTGGTTGCGTACTCTTCCTGGAAGGCGGTGCGCAGATTTTCAAGAGAGTCAATAACCTCTTTCTTTTCGATGTTATTGATAAGGGCGCCCGTCTTGGGGTCGTAGCCAACAAGCTGCTGACCGTTTGCGCGAATAAACACGGTTGAATCCCAGCAATAATAGCCAAAGGTATCTCTTACACCGGAAGAGTTGAGTCCTGCAGCGGTAACAAGGGCACGACTGCTTTCGGCAAGGGTGCTCAGATTCCACAAGCCCTCTTCATAATATTTTGAGGGGGATTTTACGTCGTACTTTGCATACAAATCTTCATTAACCACGCACCAGAAGCAGGCCGAACCCGTAAGCGCAAAGCCGTAGGGCTCGTTTTTGTAGGTAAAGTTCTTTTCAACCGTTTCAAAATGCTCTAGCAGCATGGGGTGGTCAAGACCTACCACGCCCATATCGGCAAGTTCTTTGCGGTTGTATACCATTCCGCGGTTGGCAATCTTGGGCCACAGCTTGGCAAAGCCGTGAATAAGGTCGGGGGCTTCGTTGGCAGCAAAGTCAACGATAAAGGTGTTTTCCCAACCCTCCCACTCGATGTAGTCAAGCACAAGCTCGCCGCCGTAAACCTCGCGGAAGATGTTTTGAAACTCTTTGTAGTCAAAGCCCGAGCCCTGCCCTTCAGAACCATAGAAATAGGTAGTTACGGTGCCCGACTGTGCCAACGCTGCAAGGGTCTCTTGGCTTACGTCGGCGATGCCGCCGGGGATGATGTTGGCATACTTACCCGATGAGGTGTTGCCTTCACCGCTACCGTTACAGCCCGTTGCAACTATGGCAAGGGCGGCAACAAGCACCGCAATTATTAATAACGAAAACAATCTTTTCATGGTTTTTGCTCCTTTATTTGGATTTGCAATTATTATAATAGCACAGCTTGATATTTGTTTGTATGGATTTTTTAGCATTTTTATGCCCAAATATGCACTTTTTAGTTAAAGCCCCAAGTGTTCTTTTAACCTTTGGGCGTCGCCGTCAAAAAGATAGCCGTTAATGCCTGCCTTTTTTGCCCCTTCAATATTGCCCTTGTTATCGTCTATAAAAAGGCATTGGGCAGGGTCAAGAGAATAGGCGCTGAGCAAATGCTCAAAAATCTCTTTTTGGGGCTTAACAAGCTTTAGGTTGGACGAAAACACCAGCCCGTCAAACAAACCGAGCAGCCGATTTATCCACTCAACCTCTTTATATTCTGCGGCAAATTTTTGGCTGATATTTGACAGTAAATAAAGCTTGCCGCCCTTTTGGTGTATTTGTTTAACCAGCTCTTCCATTCCCTTTACGGGGGTTAGGTTGCGCACCCAATTATCATAGGCAAGGCAGCCAAGGCGCGCGCCCTCTTCCGAAAGGCGAATGGTTATTCTTTTTTTAACCTCGTCGTCGGAAAGGGTGCCTTGGTCTAATCGGTCCCAATAAAGGCGGTCAAAGGCCACCCGACTTATTACCGAGCGCTTGGGCAAATCGGCTACGTAGGGAGCCGTAAGCTCGTCGGGGTAAAAGCGGGCAAGAACGTTGCCAAAATCGAAAATATAGTTTTTAATTATACCGCTCACCTCTTGTGTGGGCATTTTTATTTAGTATAGCACACCCGACCACCCCTTTTCAAGCAGGGGCAAAACAAAAAACAAGTAGATTTTTACACAATTTGTGCTATAATTGTAAAAAAAGCCCCCTTTTTTATGGGTGGCGCCAATTTTTGTGTTTTTGACGGTGATTTTATGTTTTTTACAACCAGCGATTACATACCCGAAGGAGTGGGCTTCAGCACCTTCGATACGACCCACCTTGTTTGGCTGGCAATAGGTGCTTTGCTATGCTTTGGGGCTTGCTTTTTATATAAAAAGCTGTCGGCAAAGGGGCAAAAGGCCATACTGACGGTGCTTGGCTGCTACATAGTTTTGCAAGAGGTTGCCAAAGACGTGGTGGTTGCCTGCGTTGGCGATTTTGGGGTGGGTTATTTGCCCTTTCACCTGTGCGGCATAAACATTTTGCTTATCGGCTTTGACGTTATTAAGCCCACCCGCGTGGTGCGCACCTTTTTATATTATTTTTGCATTCCGGGGGCTATGCTTGCCCTGCTTTTCCCCAACTGGACGTCCATGCCCGTGCTAAACTTTTTCCACCTGCACAGCTTTACCATACACATTTTGCTTGTAATGTATCCCCTGTTGCTTGTAACCTCCGGGCAGGTTGATACCAACCTGAAGGCGGCACTAAAGTGCATTTTGCTGCTTGCTGCCCTGGCGGTGCCAATCTATTTTTTAAATATGTGGTGGGATACCAATTTTATGTTTTTAATGCGCCCCGACAAGGGCAACCCTCTTGAATTTTTTGAGGGGCTTTTGGGCAATCATTTGTGGGGCTTCCCCATTTTGCTGCCCCTTGTAATCGGGCTTATGTATTTGCCCGTTGCGGTTGCAAAAAAGCTAAAGCCCGACCCTGCAAAACCCATTTGATTTTGAGGTGACAATTATGCCCCACACAAAATATTTTGAAACCCTTGACCGCTTGACCCCCCACTTTATTGATATGTGGGAGGAGTTTTGCAACATAGAAAGCCCCACCGATTACAAAGAGGGGGTTGACCGAGCAGGCGCCTATCTTGCCCAAGAGGCAAAAAAACGGGGCTGGCAGGTTGAATACGCCCCCCAGGAAAGGGCGGGCGATGCCATTTGCATCACCATGAACCCCCATGCAGAGGGGGCGCCCGTTGTTCTTTCGGGGCATATGGATACGGTGCACAAGGTGGGCTCCTTTGGCACACCTGCAGTGCGCAAGGACGCCGAAAAGCTTTACGGACCCGGTGTAACCGATTGCAAGGGCGGACTTATTGCCGCTATGCTTGCTATGGACACCCTGCATAAAGAGGGCTACAACAAACGTCCCGTTATGCTGCTTTTGCAAACCGACGAGGAGGGGGGCAGCGCGCTGAGCAAAAAAGCCACCATAAATTACATCTGCAGCCGTGCACGGGGCTGCCGCGCCTTTTTCAACCTTGAGGGGCACACCCAAGGGGAGGCCTGCCTGCAGCGAAAGGGCATAATCACCTTTGTTTTTGACGTGCAAGGGGTTGAGGCCCACGCATCACGCTGCGCCCTTTACGGCAGCAACGCCATTGCCGAGGCGGCCGCCAAAATTTTAGAGCTTGAAAAAATTAAAGATAACGAGGGTGTAACCTGCTGCTGCAGCATAATCAGCGGCGGCTCTACCGTAAACACAGTGCCCAATCACTGCCAATTTAAGGTAAACGTTCGCTTTGCAACCGCTGAGCAGAAGAATTGGATTTGCACCTTTATGCAAGAGCTTGCCGACAAAAGCTACGTTGAGGGCTGCAAAACCACCCTGTCGCAGGCATCCTTCCGCTTGGCTATGGAGCTGACCGAAAAAAACAAGACCCTTTTGACCGACTTTAACGGCTGCCTTGAAAAATGCGGTCTGCCCCCTCTTGCACCCGGCAAAAGAACGGGGGGCTCTGATGCCGCCGACGTTACGGCAAGCGGCATTGCCTGCATAGACTCCATAGGCGTAAGGGGCGACAAAATACACTCTGCCAACGAGTTTGCCTATATCGACTCGCTTAACGAGGCGGCCAAGCGATTGGTTGCCGCCGCACTTTATTTGCAAGATTAATTTATACAATAATAAAAACCACGCGATAGTCGCGTGGTTCAAAAGAGCTTTAGCGATGAACAGAAATCGTAGAAATCAAAGGCAAACGCAGAAAGTGTTTTATGTTATGCCTCCCTCTGACGAGGGAGGTGGATTTTTGCGAAGCAAAAAGACGGAGGGAGAGAAAACGAAAGACTACCCCTCAGTCGGCTGCCACCGACAGCTCCCCTGACAAGGGGAGCCGGCAAAGACTTACAACCC
>JAZQSG010000126.1:0-2462 GCA_045630025.1 Acutalibacteraceae bacterium | reverse complement strand
GCTTGATGGAAAATGCGGGAAGCTCGGTTGCTAAAGAGATTCGAAACCGCTTTGAGCTTAACGGGCTCAGGGTGACGGTGCTTTGCGGCAACGGCAACAACGGCGGCGACGGATTTGTGGCGGCACGTCGACTTTTTCAAGACGGCGCCGACGTCAATCTTGTGATGATGAGCGGCGATCCCGTCGGTGAAGCAAGTGAAAATGCATATAGCTATGTAAAAGGGTTTGAGCTGCCCGTTTACACCCTTAACGATTTATATGACTGCCAACAGCTTATTGCCAACAGCCAGGTTATAATTGATGCTATCTACGGCTTTGGCTATCACGGTCAGCTGCCCGACGGCGTTTCAAAAATCACCCGTATGGTAAACGAAAGCGACGCTTTCGTGGTTAGTGTAGATATTCCCAGCGGCACCGAGTGCGACAGCGGAATATGCGCAGAGCATGCTGTAAAGGCACAGCTTACGGTAACCTTTGTGGCCCATAAGCCCTGCCACGTTTTATATCCTGCCGTAAAAAATTGCGGTCAGATTATTCTTGCGGATATCGGCATACCCAAAAGCGCGTATATAACCCCTACCATTCAGGCAGTTGATGAAAATTGGGTAAAATCGGCTTTGCCTTACCGTGCCCCCGATGGATACAAGGGCACCTTTGGCACCTTGAGTGCCGTGTGCGGCTCTTACGGAATGTGCGGTGCAGCAGAGTTTGCGGCCAAATCAGCTATGAAAAGCGGCGTCGGGCTGGTTAAGCTGTCGGTTTCCGACTCGGTTTATAAAATTCTTGCAACCAGGGTGCCCGAAGCGGTTTACAGCATTTGCACACCAAACGGGCAAAATGACCTTGATTGCTTCTCGGTTGCAGGTGTTGTAAAAAACGTTGCCTCGGCAGATTGTGTTTTGTTCGGCTGCGGCAGCGGCAATAGCGACACAACCTATCAGCTGCTTGAAAATATAGTGGGTTGCTCAAAAGCCCCCGTTGTGTTGGATGCCGATGGCATAAATGCTCTTTCGCGGAATATAGATATATTGCGAAGTGCTGATTGTGATGTGGTGCTGACACCTCACTATGGCGAAATGGCTCGCTTGTGCGGCGTTACTGTTGCACAGCTTATGGGCGACCGCTTGGGCTACGGCAGCAGATTGGCCGACCAATACGGTGTTGCCGTAGTTATGAAGGGCGCGAGAACGTTGATATTTCTGCCTGACGGTCGAATTTTCGTTAACCTTAACGGTAACAACGGAATGGGCACGGCTGGCAGCGGTGATATGTTGGCAGGGCTTATATCGGGACTCATCTGCCAGGGTGCTGCCGTCGGTGACGCGGCGGTGGCCGGGGTATATATTCACGCAATGTGCGGTGATATTGCCGCCCTTGAAAAAACGGAATATTCTATGACCGTTACCGATATGATTGACAGCATCCACACGGCCTTCGCCAAACTCACCTGTGGGGATGATTAATTGCGTCTGCTTTGCACAGTTGCAACGGCTATTATAATTTTAATACTTACTGCTTGCTCGTCGGCTTGTGATGCTCCTGCACCCATTACCGACGGCATAACCTGCCTGGCCTCTCTGCAGTCAGAGGGCGAAAACCCTATCACGCTGCAGGTAAGCCGAAAGGGAGTAGAGTATGTTGCTCAATTTGTACAGGGTGGCACCCAGGGGCTAACGGTAGAAATTTCTCCTAAAGGGTGTTTGTTGAGCTTTGACGGCATACAAAATCAAATCGACCCCAAGCTTATATCCAACAGCTTGCCAATGCTTGTTTACACTGCGCTGACCCATCGTTACTCTGCCGAAGAATATAACGGCGAGTGCTACTCTTGCAGTGATGAATGCGGCAGCTTTTCGGTGTGGGTTGATGACGGCGGAGTTATCAGCGCCATGAAATTTAACGATTTTAACTATACGTTAACTTTTGATTACAAAATATAATAATCGGGCATAGGTTACACCTCTTATCGCTTATAAAGTGATAAGGGGTGTTTTTGCTTAGCTTGCAGCAATGTCATACTCTTCAATTTTTAAATATTATGTAATGATGTAACAAGTGTGTTTAAACTATGGCAATAAGGGTAAAAATATTTGTGTACATCATTGATATTAAATCGGAGAGTGAAGTTTAATGACAATAAAACGCGGAGATATATATTATGCCGATTTAAGCCCGGTTGTTGGTTCAGAGCAGGGAGGAATAAGGCCCGTGCTTATCGTACAAAATGATGTGGGCAACAAATACAGTCCTACCGTGATTGCTGCTGCAATCACTAGCCAACAAGACAAGGCTAGGCTCCCTACTCATATCAGCGTACAGGCTGAAAACTCCGGACTACAAAAAAACTCTATTGTATTGTTAGAACAGGTTCGCACCATAGATAAGCGTCGACTAAAAGAAAAAATGGGGAATTTAGATGTTGGTATTATGGATCAGGTAGACCGGGCGCTCTCGGTAAGTTT
>JAZQSG010000125.1:0-1432 GCA_045630025.1 Acutalibacteraceae bacterium | reverse complement strand
TCAGAACCCATCAAGCATGCCCTAAAGCTTAACGTGTGGGGTAAAAAATATCTTTATTATGACCGCGCCGCAAACAAGGGCTATGTGTGGCCTGCCACTACTCACGATTCCAGTGCTGTTTCGGGTGATCAGGCCTACGGTGGCACCAATCCCAATTTGCGTATGGGCAGCTTACTTACTATACCTAAAAATATTACAGCCGAAAGTCTTGGCCTTAAAACCGAGGTGGGCAAAAAACTTTTCTATGCCCTTCAGAATTACGGTTGCTACATAGTTGACAACTCTGCTTGGAGCTGCTACGACTGGAGTATGGAGGATGGTGTAGATGCCGAGGTGCAGGCAAAATACGGCTATCGCACCTATGCCAGCACCACCGAAAACCAAGCATATCGTGATGATAACCTTAAGCTTATCAAGAACCTTTACATTGTCACCAACAACGGCCCTAACTCCATTGGTGGCGGCGGTACTCCCTGCAAGCCCCTGGCCCCCGATTTTAAATAATCGAAAGGATGTTTCACAATGAAAAAGATAGCTTTAAGCGTTATAGCGTTAATTTTGTGTCTGACTGTTTTTGCGTCCTGCTCAGCAGGAGGAGAAACGGCTACCTCAAGCCAAAACAATACTTCAAGCTATGTGCCCCCTTGGATGAGACCTGATTTTTTTTCGTCTGATACATCTTCAAGGGCTAATTCAAAAAATTCATCACTCCCTTCGTCTCCTCAATCGTCGACCGGCTCTAATTCGCAGGTAAATTCTACAACTATGTCCACCAAGCCCGCTGACGGCAACGCCCCTGCAGGCGCAACCAAATACAGCGGCACCCGCGACCCGTGGCTTTGGCCCTTTGCGGCAACATCCATTTGGAATATGCCTATCGGCTCGGGCGCCAAGCTGCAAAAAGCCAACTTCAGAGAAGAGAACTTTATTTCTATTGACGATGAATACTTGGTGAAGGTGCCTGCAGGATCACCGACGGTTGATGTTTATTCACCCTCCAGTTGGCAAACCCGCTGGCCCGGAGACAGAAAACTTGGCACTATGCAGGTGCCTGCTGATTTTTACCTTGCTGATGCAAGGCAGAACAGTACCCCCAATAACTGCGCCGCGTTTTTGATGCCCGACGGACGAACTATCCGTCAGCTTGAGCCCACCTGCCGACTTGAAACAGGCAACGCCAGAATTGTAGGTTATCTTCACTCCGAGGACCAGGATATATACGGCGCAGGCATAAAAGGTACCCACTACGGAAGTGGACTTTCTGCCATCGGCGGCTCTATCCGCAAGGGTGAGCTTACTTCAAACGAGCCCATCAAGCACGCTATAAAGCTTAACGTATGGTGCAAACAATACGTTAACTACGATTACAGCACACAGAAGGGCTACATGTGGCCTGCCGACCGTCATGACAGCTATGCTGCGTCAGGTGGCA
>JAZQSG010000124.1:0-2028 GCA_045630025.1 Acutalibacteraceae bacterium | reverse complement strand
ACCCCCACCCACTATCTGCCCCAAATTGCCCAAACCTTTAAGCTGTTTTCCCCCACGGTGCCCGTGGTTTACAACTGCGGCGGATATGAAAAAATTTCGTCCTTGGGGCTTATAAAGGATGCCGTGCAAATTTATCTGCCCGATTTTAAGTATCAATCTGCCAAGCTTGCCCAAAAGCTTTCGGACGCCCCCGATTATCCCTCGGTAGCCCTTGACGCCATCGGCTATATGCTGTCGCAAAGAGGGGTTAACACCTTTGACGACCAAGGCATTATGACATCGGGCGTAATTATACGCCATTTGGTTTTGCCCGGCTACACCGACGAAAGCATGAAGGCCCTTAAAGCGTTGCGAGATAATTTTGGCAAAGATATTACCCTTAGCATTATGAGCCAATACACCCCGGTTGCTCAATTACCGCCACCCCTCGACCGCCCCGTAACAGAGGATGAATACGAGCTTGTGCTTGACTATGCCGACTTTTTGGGCTTTACCAAGGGCTTTAGGCAAGAGGGCGGTGCAGTGGGCGAAAGCTTTATTCCCCAATTTAAGCTTTAAATTAAAGCGTCTTGAAATTTGCAACTTTAAGTTGCTGTTTTGAGACGTTTTTTTGCGTTTTTTGGCTATTATTTTTGTATTTTATAAAAATGCAACCAAAAGTTTACAAAAAGTTATATAAAAGTTGGTTGATATAATGTTGCAAATAGTGTAATATAATAATAACAAATATAGATAAAGGCGGTTTTTAAATGACAATCGGAAACAAAATCAGCAGATTAAGAACTTCTTTGGGCTTAAGTCAAGAGGAATTGGCCGAGCGTCTTTCGGTTTCTCGCCAATCGGTCTCAAAGTGGGAGATGGACAAAGCTTATCCCCAAATTGATAAAATTCCTGCTATCTGCACTCTTTTCAGCATAAGTGCCGACCGACTTTTGCGCGATGATATGCAGCTTACGGTAGATACCGACGAAAGCAGCGAAAACAAATATTTCGGCACCGACGGTTTTAGAGGCGAGGCCAACGTTAACCTCACCTCGTTGCAGGCCTATAAGGTTGGCAGATTTTTGGGCTGGTATTTTTCTTCGGCCATTTCGGGCTGTGCAAAAACCAACTATCGCCCCCGAATAGTAATTGGTAAAGATACCCGCAGATCAAGCTATATGCTTGAGTATTCAATCGTAGCGGGCATAACCGCATCGGGCGCCGACGCCTATATGCTGCACGTTACCACAACGCCCAGCGTTTCTTACGTAACCAGGCAGGATGAGTTTGACTGCGGAATTATGATAACCGCATCCCACAACCCCTATCACGACAACGGCATAAAGGTTATAAACCGATTTGGCGAAAAGCTTGAAGACAGCGTAACCCACCTTATTGAGTGCTATCTTGACGGAAAAATGGGCCCATTGGGCATCACCGAAGGGGATTTGCCCCTTGCCACCAAAGAAAAAATCGGCTGCATAGTCGACTACGTTTCGGGCAGAAATCGCTACGTTGGCTACCTTATTTCGGTTGCAGGCAACTCTTATAAAAAGCTGCGTATCGGTCTTGACTGTGCCAACGGCGCCTCGTGGATGATTGCCAACTCGGTATTTAGCGCCCTGGGTGCACAAACGGTTATAATAGGCGCCGAGCCCGACGGTCTTAACGTTAACAGAGATTGCGGCTCAACCCATATTGACCGCCTGTGCAAGCTGGTTAAAGAAAATCATCTTGATATGGGCTTTGCCTTTGACGGTGACGCTGACCGCTGCATTGCCGTTGATGAAAAGGGCGAGGTGGTGGACGGCGACGCCATGCTGTTTATTTTGGGCAAGCGCCTTAAAAACCGCGGTATGCTAAGCAAAAACACCCTTGTTGCTACCGTTATGTCTAACAGCGGCCTTATTAAAAGTCTTTCACAGCAGGGAATTGCCTGCCGCCAGACCACCGTTGGCGACCGCTTCGTTTACGAATGTATGCAAGAGGGCGATTACAGCTTGGGCGGCGAACAGTCGGGCCACATCATCATTAAAAAATACGCCA
>JAZQSG010000123.1:0-4518 GCA_045630025.1 Acutalibacteraceae bacterium | reverse complement strand
GCAAGTGGTATCAATAGCACGCATAAGATCACTCATAAAAACAACAGAGCCCTTAAGAATACTGATCATAAGAAGATTTTTGTCTTTATAATCCTCTGTAATTTGCTTACCGAGGCGAGCAACAATATTAGATATCTCTTCTTCTGTCAGCAAGACCTCTTTAATATCATTCTCAAGCATTATTCTCCCCCTTAAAAGTTACAATTATGATTTTTTTAGTGTTTAAATCAGGCGCAACTCTTTGTGCAACACCTGCGTTAGGTATATACACAACGCCAACATCGTCTGCGATCAAAGGAAACGCATCGCGATGAGCATCAGGCACTTTGATTTCACTTAAAATTCTTCTCACTTGTTTGGTAGGCCGTTTATTTAGCTTAACCGACTCACCACGCCTTCTTGTTCTTATAACGATATGATTAAATATTTTATCATAATCAATGGCGTTTTGTATCAACAAACTATTAACAAAATTTGTTTTTGTTTCAAACTCAAACAAATAGCCGTTAAATTCAACCTCTCCGTCGGTGATTTCCGACTCGATTGAACAATTATTTTTTTCTTTATAAAATCTTAACTCATCGCTACAAGAAGCATACCAACCGTCAAACAACAAGGTTTTACCTCCGTTATAAAGAACGTCTAAAACCAATTTGGTTTGTTTGCTGTCTAATCCACAACCTGTAACTTCTTTAGCAGCTATTCTCACAGCACGTTCACACACGGGGCGCTCAAGCTCTACCAGAACTGATTTGCAATATCCGTATTTACCCTTACTGTTAGCAAGCGCCGTTATTGCCATTCTATCAAGCATTTCATCGATGCAAGACATTTGGGATGACATTTCGGCCACTGCACGCTCAAATGCAGGATTAACCTGCTTTAAGTGGGGCACAACATTATGACGAATATAGTTTCTTGTATAATCATCGGTAAGATTCGAACTGTCAACAACATACTCAAGCTTGTTGACTAAACAATATGCTTCAAGCTCGTCACGTGTAAACCCAATAAGAGGCCTTATATACTTATCTCTTATTTTAGGAATACCGCAAAGACCTTTAACGCCCGTACCTCTTGATAAATTAAACAAAACCGTTTCTGCGTTATCAGACGCAGTATGCGCTGTTACAATATACCATCCATCTTTAACAAATTTATCAAAAATATCATAGCGAAGTTTTCTGGCGCAAAGCTCGGTGCTTTCCCCTGTTTTTTTACATTGCTGCAAAACGTCGACACGGTATGTAAAAAGCTCTATTCCATATTGTTTGCACATATTTACGGCAAACTGTTCATCGCCGTCAGATTCGGCGCCTCGCAACGAATGGTTAACGTGAATTGCACAAAGCTTATACCCGTTGTTTTTTGACAAAACATCCATAAGATGCAAAAGCACAGATGAATCGCAACCGCCCGAAAAAGCAACCGCAATTTTATCACCGGTTTTAACGCCTGCTTCTTCAAGCGCCTTTTTAACTTTAGTCATCATCCTTTTGCACCGAAGTGAAACGGGTGAATTGCCCATCCCAATACATATCAATATCGCCAACCTCACCGTGACGGTTTTTAGCTACAATACAAACCGCCTTATGCTCGTCTGCAGGCTGCTCGGGATTGCTGTTACGATAATAGTTTTCTCTATGCAAGAAAAGTACAATATCAGCATCCTGCTCAATTGAACCTGAATCACGCAAGCTGGTAAGTGAGGGCTTATTAGACTCTTTTTCGGCGGCATTGGGTCGTCGCAACTGCGAACAAACAATAACCGGAATATTAAGTTCTTTAGCCATAAGCTTAAGATTTCGAGTAATTTCAGTAATAACCTGAACTCGATTTTCTGTGCGCTTATCTGAAGAATCCATAAGGCCCAAGTAGTCAACAATAATCAAATCGGCTGTGCCAAGACGGCGCACTTTTGCCTTCATTTGGGCAACGGTAATACCGGGTGTTTCATCAACGTAGATGTTGCAGCCCGCCAAAACGTCAGCGGCCTGAGCCAATCTTGTCCACTCGTTACCTGCAATCTTACCCGTGCGAAGCTTTTCACTTTTAATGCATGCTTCTGCAGAAAGCAAACGCTGCGCAAGCTGATCACGGCTCATTTCGAGCGAGAAGAAGCAAACGGTTCTGCGCTCTTTAACTGCAACGTTACGTGCAATATTCAAAGCAAAACTTGTTTTACCCATACCGGGGCGCGCGCCCAAAATGATAAGGTCAGATCTGTTAAGGCCTGTAATCATTTCGTCAAGTCGGGTAATACCGGTAGGAATACCTATGTAATTATCTCTTTTTTCAGGGTCGTTAAGGGCATCAATTCTTGCGATAGTCTCGCCACTTATAACATCTCTGATATGCTTAAGGCCTTCAACCTCTTTACCCTGTCTGATGTTATAAATGCGGCGCTCTGCTCCTTCAATAAGGGTTGCAACGTCACTTGCGCCCTCTTCAACCTCAGTAACAATCTGACGGCCTGCCTCCAGCAATGAGCGAGCAAAATATTTGTCACGCACAATTAAAGCGTAAGACTCGACGTTAGCAGCGCTGGAAACCGATTGAGCAAGACTCATCAAATAACTTTTTCCGCCTGCATCATCATAAACACCATCTTGCTTTAAAACTTCAAGGATAGTGATGGGGTCTATACTTTGTCCTTTTGTGCTCATTGAAAGCATTGCAGAAAAAATTGCTTTGTGCTGAGGCATATAAAAATGCTCGGGCAAAAGTATAGCGTTAACCACGTCCATAGAATTAGGGGCAATCAAGACACAGCCCAACACCGACTGTTCAGCTTCTGCGCTAAACGGTATTTGTTGGTTAGAAAAAGCATCAAACTGTAAATTATCTGCCATTTTAATTCTCCTTATTAAGCAAAAGCTAAAAGTAATTATTCTTGAGGAGTAACGGTAAGTGTGAAGGTGGCGATAATGCCAACATACAAACGGGCTTCTACAGAATAATCGCCGACTGCTTTAACATCTTTCATATTGAGCTTTCTTCTATCAATATCAACCTTAAACTGAGTTTTAAGGGCCTCAGCAACCTCTTTAGAGGTAATCGAGCCAAAAAGCTTGCCGCTGGCACCTGCTTTTACACACAACGAAACTGTTTTTCCGTTAATGGTATCGGCAATTGCCTGTGCTGCAGCTTTTTCCTGCGCAATGTGATGTGCCTTTGATTCTTCTCTTGATTTAAGCTCAGTCAAAGCTTGTGCATCTGCATTAATAGCCAAACCGCGTGGCAACAAAAAGTTACGGGCATATCCGTCGGAAACGTTAACCATTTCACCCTTTTTACCCTGTCCTTTTACGTCGGCTGTTAAAATAACCTTCATATATTTTCAATCCCTTCTTATGAGTTCTGTTTTTCGTATAAATCTATTGCGTCCTTAAGCTTTGCAACCGCATCGTTAACCGTGCAGTTTTCCAACTGGCAGGCAGCCATTGTTAAATGTCC
This sequence comes from Acutalibacteraceae bacterium, assembly GCA_045630025.1. Lineage (GTDB taxonomy): Bacteria > Bacillota > Clostridia > Oscillospirales > Acutalibacteraceae > RGIG2206. The sequence continues at coordinate 1,062 of JAZQSG010000123.1, read as the reverse complement.
ACCACCGCCAAGGGCCTCCATTATAAGCTGAACGTTGACCTTACCGAGTGAGCGTGCAGATATATTTAGCGTACTGCCTGTAACAAACATTACAAAGGAGGCATCAACGTTTTCTATGCCAAGCATTTCGTCAGCAGCTTGAGCACAAGCAAGTCTTACAATACTGCTCTCATCGGTTGTATAAGAAATAGCACAGCGACCGTAAACGGCAGACGTTGATACAACCATTGCACGAAGCTTGTAGACGTCTATCGTGTTTTGGAAAAATCCTTTTACGGTTACGGTGTTTGCACCGCAATTGCGTAAAAATGCTGAAGCTTCAAAGGTTCTAACACCCGTGTTCAGCACGAAATTTCTAGTATCAAGCATTATACCGGAAAGCAATGCTTCTGACTCTGTTTTGCCAATTTTAACCGCCATATACTGCAACAATTCACTAACCATTTCGCAGGCGGATGATGCATAGGGCTCATGATAAAAGATTACGGCATCGTCAATATAATCAACGTTTTTTCTATGGTGGTCTATAACTACAACCGTAGGCACTTTATTATAAAGTTCGGGTGACTCAACAAAAGTCGGTCGGTGAGTATCGGTAATAATAAGCAACGTGTTTTTATCTGCTAAATCCATTGCTCTTTGAGGAGTTATAACCATATCCTCATATTGATTGTTGTTAGACACGTAGGTTGCAAGCTGATTACACATACATTTATCAAGCTGAACAACAATATTTGCAGGCTTGCCGGCGGCTTTTACAGCGCAGTACATACCGTAGCAAGATCCAAAACTGTCAAGGTCTGCAAATCGGTGGCCCATAATCAAAACGTTATCGGCATTAGCTATAAGCTCGGACAATGCAGATGCAACCATTCTTGTGCGAACCTTTGACCGCTTGGTAACGGTTGATGCAGTGCCGCCGTAAAACTCAAAATCCTTCTTGCTTCTAACTGCCGCTTGGTCTCCACCGCGACCCAACGCCATATCAAGCGCTTGTTTGGCAAACTCTTCACATCCCGAAAAGTTTTCGGCGCCAAGACCAACACCAATTGAGAGGGTTGC
>JAZQSG010000122.1:0-2648 GCA_045630025.1 Acutalibacteraceae bacterium | reverse complement strand
CCTTCAATTTGCACCAAGCAAATTCATCGCGTTGAAGGCATGGAAATTTATGGCGTAAAATCTGTGCGTCAAGCCGTTGCAGTTGTTTTTGAGTAATAAAAAAGGTCGCAAATTTGCGACCTTTTTTTATTATATAAGTTTTTTTCTGAATTTCAGTATTATAACCGATGCAATTATGCCTAAAGGAAATATTAAAGAATATGTAAAGCCCATCGAAATGCTGTTGCTGTATTGTTGCGATATTAATCCTACAAAAAGAGGGCCGATGGTGCAACCTGCATCGCCTGCAAAAGCTAACAACCCAAACAGTGATGCCGACGAGCCAAAACGTCCGGCAGCAAGACTAAGTGTTCCGGGCCAGAAAATTGCTACCGATAATCCACAAATAGCTATGCCGATAAATGATAGGGTGGGGTGTTTTGCAAAGGTAGAAAGCAGCATTCCCACGGTTAACCCTATTGCAGAAACCATCATATAGTTAACTAACCTGATTTTTTTGCTTATTATGGTGAATATTACTCTGCCGCTGCCCATCAGTATAGCAAATAAAAATGGTCCTGCAATATCTCCGGCAGATTTGGATATTTTTAATCCCGTTTCTGCAAAGGTGGAGGCCCATTGACTTACCGCAAGTTCTGCTGCGCCACCTAAAAACATCATTAAAAACATTACTGCAAAGGTTTTACTTTTAATAAGCTCTTTAGAGTTTTTGGTTGCATCAGAGCTAAAGCTGGGTATTGGCATAATCATTATTAACAGGGCATCTGTTAATGGAACAATAGCCCACAAAGCAGATATAATTCGCCAATTACTTTGACCGTAGAAGAAAAAGAATATTGTTGTAATCAATATTGTAAATGCAGAGCCCCAGCAATAAAACGAGTGAAGTAAGCTCATAGTTGCAGATTTGTTTTTTGTTGGACAGTTTTCTACAACGGGGCTTGAGATTACCTCTACAATTCCGCTTCCTGTTGAATAAAACAAAGCGCAAATAACAATGCCAATTAGCTTGTTTGCGCACATATCGGGTAAAATCGATAAGCCGATTAATCCAACAACGGCAGATATTTGACCGAAAGCCACAAGAAAGCGAATGTTGTTATTGGTTAATATTTTTGAAAGAGTTATATCAATAATAAGTTGTATAACAAATGTAATTGTTATAAGTGTTGTTACTTGCCATAGAGGCAGGCCGTATTCTTTCATAAAGACCACAAACAACAGTGGGGGAAAGTTTACGGTTATTGCTTGGGTAATATATCCCCAAAAGCAAGTAAATATTGTTAGCCGATAATTTTTTGAATTCATAGTAGTACCTTCAAAAATTAAGCCCGGAAATTCCGGGCGTTAATTTACATTTCTATTCTAAAAAACAGCATTCCGCTATGGGGATCGTACTCATAACCTACCGAAAGGTCTGAGGTTTCACCGTAGATTATAATGCTTTCACTTTGGTTGTTTTTCACTAAAGCTTTAATCTTTTCAGTAGTGAAGGGGATTTCTTCTTCAAGCTCATCAAACGGGAAGTTTTCAAAGGTGGCCAGTATAAGCTCTTTTACAAGTTTTATGGATTCGTCAAGGTCTGAATCACTTGTGCCCTTAGCCAAAACGTCGATTTCAAGAGTGTTAGCATCGCTTTGTTCAAAATAAACTGTAGCTATTGGCTTTTCTTCATCTTCTTTATTGCTTAATATGTAGCCATCTGCTTTAACTTCGTCATCGGCAATGGTAGTGTCTGACTTTTCATAGTTGTAGTTTTTGTTGGGTTTATAATCGGCTGCTGCTGATGCAACGCTATCAGGATCGGCGGGGGTGATGTCTACTTGAATGTAGTCTCCATCTTTTGATACGCTGCCGGTGTTGCCGGTGTTGCCGTTGTTTTTACACGAGCAAAGAGTTAAGCTTAAAACTATTATAAATAAAATTGATAAAAGTCTTTTGAAATTCATAATTAGCTCCTTGTTAATTTTCTTTATTTATAATAACATTTATGATGTTGCATTGCAATACATTTTTGTTTAATTTAAAGCGCCGATTTTGAAGGTCGGCGCTTTTTTTATGAATCCATTTGAATTGATTTGATTTGAACTTTAACCATATTGGTATATTGACAGTACAGCGCTTCACCAAGCTCTTGACAAACGGGGTCTCCGTCCTGCCCGCAAAGCATTGCAAAGGTTTGGCCGATTCTACGTACGGCGTCGCCGCCCTGACGGTGTGCGTGATAATAAAAGGTGAAATGCCCCGAGCTTGCTATGTCGTCATAAAAATCGGTGTCTTTTCGTTTTATGGTATCGTAAAAAGCGTTGAGGGCTGTTCTGGCCTCTTGGGTGGATTTTGAATATTCCTCTAAAGCTGTGGCGATTGCAAAACACAGTAATAATCTGCGCTGCAAAAGCAATTCATCTTTAATGTTAAGCTCAAAGCCGCGCTCCGCCTCTTTAGTCATACCAGCCAATGCAACGCCTAATTTGCGAGCGTTATCTAACGAATCGTGAGTTGGAATCTCGGGTTCGTCGGGCACTGCTTTCTTTTTGCTGCTGTCGAATATTTTAATGTCTTCATCATATGTCATAATAATCAATCCTTGCGAATTTATTTTTCTGCCATATATTGTGATAAAGCGGTTGCAAGCTGATCGGGGCAAG
>JAZQSG010000121.1:0-4264 GCA_045630025.1 Acutalibacteraceae bacterium | reverse complement strand
AAGGTGTACGTCAACAACCGTGGCAAGGCCGTTATTCTTTGTGTAATAGGTAAAAAAGCGGTGCAAGACGGCGTAAAAATCGCCGCCGCACACATTGATTCTCCTCGTCTTGATCTTAAGCCGAATCCTTTGTATGAAAATGAAGGAATTGCATATTTCAAGACTCATTATTACGGTGGTATTCGCAAATACCAATGGCCCACTGTGCCCCTTTCATTGCATGGCGTTGCAATTTTGAAGGATTCAAGCAAAATTGAGGTCTCGATCGGAGAAGAAGCAGGAGAGCCCCAATTTGTAATAACCGATTTGCTGCCGCATTTGGGACAAGAGCAAGCAAAGCGCACCCTTGCAGACGGAATAAGAGGCGAAGAGCTTAACATCGTAATAGGAAGCCGCCCCTTTAACAAAGATAAAGAGGCCGAATTAATTAAACTCAACATTCTTAAAATACTCAACGAAAAGTATGGAATGGTTGAAGAGGATTTCTTATCTGCCGAGTTTGAGCTTGTTCCTGCAGCAAAAGCTTCTGATATCGGTTTTGACCGCTCAATGATTGGTGCATACGGTCACGATGACCGCGTTTGTGCATATCCCGCTGTTATCGCTTCATTTGACGTAGAATCACCTGAATACACAACCGTCACTGTTCTTGCCGATAAAGAAGAAATCGGTTCTGACGGCAATACAGGCCTTAATTCATCATATCTTAAGTACTTCATCCATCAAATCGCAGAAATGCAGGGTGGAAACGGTGAAATCGCCCTTTCAAATTCAGAGTGCTTGTCGGCAGACGTTAACGCCGCCTTTGACCCAACCTTCAGCGACGTATTTGAAAGAAAAAATGCTGCATTTATTAACTGCGGCGCTTGCATAACAAAATACACCGGTGCTCGCGGCAAATCCGGAAGTTCGGATGCATCTGCAGAGTTTGTGGGTAAAATTCGCTCTATTCTTAATAAAGAGAATGTTGTTTGGCAAACCGGCGAGCTTGGCAAGGTTGATGCAGGCGGCGGCGGAACCGTAGCAATGTATATTGCAAATCTTGGTGTAGACGTCGTTGACCTTGGCGTTCCCGTTCTTTCAATGCATTCACCCTTTGAGGTTGTTTCAAAACTTGATGTATATATGTGCTATAAAGCTATTAAAGCTTTTTACGAAAACTAATAAAAAAGCAGGTTGCAAACAGCAACCTGCTTTTTTTACAGCTTAAATATATACTCAGCAATTCTTGATATAGCATTAGCAAAGTTCATCTTTTCAACATTTTCAGCTGCCACAATATCTGTTGTGGCAATTGTTTTACCATCAAGCTTACGAACAACGCTGCCAACTGTATCGCCGTTGTTGATTGGTGCTATAACGTTTTCCGGCAAATTAAAATGTGTTTCTATGTTTTTCTCCTGTCCTTTTTCCAACAGGAAAGATACGTTATCTGGAGTTTTAAGTTTTATTTTTAACTTTGTTCCTTTAATGACCTTAATTTGATTTTCTTTCAATTCAAATTTCAACTCTTTAAACTGAAAATTAGCAAATCCCACGTCTAAAAGCTTTCTTGCCGACCTAAAACGCTCATCACTTGATGACGCGCCCATTACAACTGCAATTAAATGTAACCCGTTCCTTTTAGCCGACGCAGACACACAGCACCCTGCACCGTTTGTTGTGCCTGTCTTTAAGCCGGTTGCACCTTCATAAAATCTCACAAGCTTATTTGTGTTTACTAATTGTGTAGCACCATTGCGCAATGTATCCATCCAAACAGTAGAATAATCAAATATCCTTTCATGCTTCAATAACTCTTTTGACATAATGGCAATATCTCTTGCCGTTGAATAATGTCCATCTGCATCTAACCCCGAGCAATTTTTAAAAACCGTAGAATTCATTCCAAGCAAAGCACATTTATCGTTCATCATTTTAACAAACGCTTCTTCACTGCCTGCAACAGCTTCTGCCAAAGCACAGGTAGCATCGTTAGCCGAGCCAATCACAACCGCTTTAAGAAGATCGTTAACCGTCATTTTTTCATTTGGCTCCAACCAAATCTGCGACCCACCCATAGACGCTGCATGCTCACTGCAGGTAACTACGGTATGAAGGTTCATTCCACCGCTTTCAATATGCTCCATTATTAATATCAGCGACATAATTTTAGTAATAGATGCAAGAGAGAGCTTTTCGTCTGCGTTTTTCTCAAATATAACAGTGCCGGTTGTTTGCTCAATTAAAATCGCAGATTTTGCATCTATTGTTACAGATGATATTGGCGTTGTAGAGGTAGGAATATCGCCATTTTCATAGCTGTCAAGCATACTTTGTGTATAATATTCGGTAACGATGCTGTCTTCTGCATTGTTATCAACATATCCGTCGTTCACATCTGCATATGCAGAAAAACCAAACGAAAAAACCAGCGCTAAACTAAGTGCAACTTTTACTAATTTCACCATAAACCCGCCTTAAATCAGATTATAAATAACATATGTTTACATTTTAAAGTTTATGATAAATCCAATTTATTTACAAACAATACATTAGGTGGTTTTTTTGAAAAAAATATGGTTTGTTTTAATTATACTGATGCTTACTTGCGGCTGCGAAAGCAACAAAAACGAGGCAAAAACATACACAATTACCAATGAAACAGGCATAAAAAAGATTGTATCTTACGGCACGGTAGTTTGCGACGAAATAATATGTGCAGAAATACCCAAAAACAGTCAAATATCTTCTAGATGCAGCATAGGTGAAAGGGTAGAGCAGGGACAAATTTTGGCAGAATACCTACAATACGGTGCCATAAAAACCATTAATGCAAACAGCAATGGTATTGTGTGTCAACCAAAGGAAAAGTCAAACGGAATTTATTATTATAATCTTGATAACGTTAGTGTAATCACTCAAATATCAGAAAGTGATATTGGCTATATAAGCGTGGGGGATAAAGTAAAGATAATAGGGGAGGGGTTATCAAAAAAAGAGTATAGCGGAAAAATAACTCAACTTTCTCCAACGGCCAAAAAAGAGCAAAACGGAACCTTTGTTGAATGCACAATTAAATTAACAGACCCTGATAAAAGCATTACACCGGGATTTTCTGTAAGAATTGAAAAAGAGACCGAGCTATTAAACTCGGTAAAAATACCCATTAACGCAGTATGTTATGACGAAAACGGCTGTTACGTTATAAAGCTTGAACAGGAACAACAGATAAAAAAATATATATCTAATATTGTATTTAACGACGGAGATTACGTAATTTGCACCGAATTAAAAGCTGACGAAATATTAAAAATATACGAATAGGTTTGATTTATACGTGATTATTTTTAAAACAATATTAAGACGCTTTAAATCAATTATGCTATTTTCAAGCGGGATTTGTATTGGCATAACATCAGTGTTTTTAATAAGTTCCATAAGCAATTTTGGAATAGCTTCTACTAAAAATCTGCTTGATAGAATTGGACTTAACGGATATTTAATTTCAACCGTTAAAGTTAACGGCAACGACATAATTGCACTTAATAACTGTAATAACGTTGAATCAATAAGCCCTACAGTTCAAGCAACAGCATATACTAACGACGGGGTCGAGTTAAAGTGTGTCGGTGGAAATTCACAAATTAAAAACATTCATTCAATAGAACTATTAAAAGGGAATTTCTTTAACTCAAATGATATTGCTAATTCCAGCCCTGTGTGTGTAATAAGCAGCAACACATCAAAAATCATATTTAACAGCACAAACGGATTAGGTCAAAGCATTATCGTTAATATCAATTCAAACGCTCAAAAAATTAAAGTTATTGGAATATATAAATCAGATAAAATATCCGAAAGCACTAATATCGATATTAACGAGCCAATTTATATGCCATATACGCTATTAAATGCAGTTACAACCGGCACAACGAACCAGCTTTTAATAAAAGCAAATGATAGTTATTCGTTAGAAAACACGCTTAATACATTAACGTTATTTTGTGACGGATTATTTGGTAATGGATTTTATAAAATCACCGACACAGCAAGCCAGCGCGACAAAATTGATAACATAATGAGCTTAATTAAGCGTATTTTAGAGCTGATTATTAGTGTCTCATTAGTAGTTTCGGTATGCGGATTAATGGTAATTATGATTATTAACATCAACAATAAACGAAAAGAAATAGGATTAAAAAAGGCGCTTGGAGCAAGAAATATCACAATATTATTAGAAGCATCCATAGAATCAATGATTATTGCTTTTTTTGGTTGCATT
>JAZQSG010000120.1:0-2304 GCA_045630025.1 Acutalibacteraceae bacterium | reverse complement strand
CATCATCACCAGGCACAGCAACAAGGACAATAATCGTACACAGATTCTTTTTTTCATTTCAACACATCCTTTCGGTTTTGTAACTATATTTTAGCACTTTTGTGAACGAAATTCAAGTGTTTTTATAGCTTTTGTCACAATGGGTTGAAAATTAACCGCCGAGGTGGTCTCGGCGGTTTTGCTATACTTACTGTTAAACCAAAGTGGCGGCCATAACGGCTTTTATGGTGTGCATACGGTTTTCGGCCTCGTCAAAGACGATGGATTTGTCGCTTTCAAACACCTCGTCGGTGACCTCCATACAGGTGATGCCAAAGCGCTGATAAATATCTTTGCCGATCTTGGTTTTAAGGTCGTGGAAGGCGGGCAGACAATGCATAAAGCGGCATTGCTCGCCTGCGTTTTCCATAATAGCGGTATTAACCTGGTAGGGATAAAGCTGCTCTATGCGCTCTTTCCACACCTCGTCGGGCTCACCCATAGACACCCAAACGTCGGTATAAATTACGTGGGCGCCCTTAGTGGCGGAGATGGGGTCTTCGTTAAATTCAAGAATTGCGCCCGTCTCGCCTGCAATGGCTTGGCAACGGTCAATCAGCTCTTGATTGGGGAAATAGGCCTTGGGGGCGCAGGCAACAAAGTGCATACCCATTTTTGCACAGCCCACCATAAGTGAGTTGCCCATATTATAACGGGCGTCGCCCATATAAACCAGCTTTTTGCCCTTGAGAGAGCCAAAATGCTCCTTGATGGTCAAAAAGTCGGCAAGAATCTGGGTGGGATGGAACTGGTCGGTCAAGCCGTTCCACACGGGAACGCCTGCCTTTTCGGCCAATTCTTCAACAATTTCCTGACCGAAGCCGCGATACTCAATGCCGTCAAACATTCTGCCTATAACGCGGGCGGTATCGGCAATGCTCTCTTTTTTGCCCATCTGGGAGCCCTGGGGGTCAAGATAAACGGGGTGCATACCCAAATCGGCTGCAGCAACCTCAAAGGCGCAACGGGTGCGGGTGCTTGTTTTTTCAAAAAGCAATGCAATGCTCTTGCCCTCGCAAAGGCGGTGAGGAATGCCCTGCTTTTTTTGCTCTTTAAGTTGGGCGGCGTAGTCTATAAGCCCCTCAATTTCTTCGGGTGTAAAATCAAGCAGCTTTAAAAAGCTTTTTCCTTTTAAAGAAATCATAATATAACCTCCGTGCGTTGAATAAATAAATTATACCATACTAAAGGGTAATGTCAACACTCCTTTGCAGGGGCGTGGTATCTTGACATAATGCCGCCTGTAATGTTATAATAATATAGAATATAATAATAGGAGGTTTCGCTTTGATGAAACTTATTTTTGCAATAGTTAATAACGATGACGCTTCGTCTGTATCCTCTGCACTTACCAAGTCGGGTTACAGCGTTACCAAGCTTGCCACCACCGGCGGCTTTTTGAAGGTTGGCAACACCACCTTCCTTATTGGTGTTGACGAAGACAAGGTTAACCCCGTGCTGGATATAATTCGCAAATACTCAAGCAAGCGCACCCAGATGCTGCCCGATATGGCTGCTTACAGCGGTGAGTTTGTTGCCTCTACCGTTGAGGTTACCGTTGGCGGTGCAACCGTTTTCGTTACCGACGTTGAGAGGTTTGAAAAGCTGTGATTTTCAGCAACTTTGCGGGTAATGCAGAGGTTATCGGTCGCTTGACCGCCCTTGTGCAGTCTGACCGTCTGCCTCACGCCATAATCATCGAGGGTGCTGAGGGCTCGGGTCGCCGCACCCTGGCAAACCTTATTGCCAAGGTTGCCGCCTGCACAGGTGAAAATGCTCCCTGCGGCAAATGCCCTTCTTGCCTGGCGAGTCAATCCCCCGACGTGTCGGTGGTTACCCCCGAAAAATCTGCCATAACCGTTGACCAAATAAGATTGGTGCGCAACGACGCCTATATAATACCCACCCAATCACGCAAGCGGGTTTTCATTATTCCCAACGCGCAGCTGATGAACTCGCAGGCGCAAAACGCCCTGCTTAAGGTGCTTGAGGAGCCGCCTCAAGCCGCTATGTTTATCTTAACCTGCAACTATACCCGTCAGCTTTTGGGAACCGTTGTTTCACGCTCGGCAGTTTTTTCTCTTACCGCACCATCGGCAGATGAAGCGATAGATTACATTGCCGCCAACCATCCCCAATACGACCTTGACGACGTTAAAGCGGCCTGCCAAGGCGGCACCATAGGCGATGCCCTGGCTCTGCTTGCAGGCGCCCGCGGATATATTGCCGACGGTGAGCGCTTGTCGGCCCTTGTTTTGGGCAGTG
>JAZQSG010000119.1:0-7257 GCA_045630025.1 Acutalibacteraceae bacterium | reverse complement strand
AGCACCCCTTTGCCCACGTAAAAGGGCAGCCCGTAAAACTCCCATGACCCTAAAACGTATTGGGTGGGCTCGCCCGACAGCCGCCGCTCAATTAAGGGGGCTATGCTTTGGGGGTCAACCTGCCGCTCACCCTCAAGAGGGATTTTGTTAAAGGGCAGTCCATAGCATTTTTCAATCAGCAGGTCGGTATCAAAGGCGGCGTCCTCACCGCACACGGGGGCAAGCTGCTCAACCGTCTGCCGCCGCAGCTCACTCAGCTTCAACGGGCTCCTCCTTTTGGGGGATGACCGCCTGCATAGACTGAATGGCCACCTCTATCATATCATCGTCGGGCTCTTTGGTGGTGATGTGCTGCAGCCACACGCCGGGGGCAGATATGATTTTTGTAAAGACGTTATCGTGCTTGCCGCAAAGGCGAATAATCTCGTAGCCGATGCCGCAAATCAGGGGCAGCATAAGAATTCTTATAACCGCCCAAATTATGCCGTAATTTTCTGCAAGCCACTGCACACCGGGAATAAAGGTGAGCATTAAAAAGCTGACAAGAATAGAAACGATAAGCATAACAATCATAAAGGAGGTGCCGCAACGGGGATGAAAACGGCGCTGCATTCTTACGTTTTCTACCGTAAGCTCAAGCTTTTTCTCATAGCAAAAGATGGTTTTGTGCTCGGCACCGTGATACATAAACACCCGTTTTATATCTTTCATAAAAGAAACGGCAAACATATATCCCACAAAAATAAGAATTTTTATGCCGCCCTCAAAAAGTGCGCGATACTTGGTTATATCAACCGCCGCAAGGTTGTTTATAAGGTTAAAGGCCTTTGTGGGCAAAAAGAAGAAAAGAAGCAGGGCCAAACCAACGCCAAGCACCATTGCCAAGGTTGTGATTAGGGTTGATAAAATGCTTTCGTTTTTGGTTTTGGCTGTGGGGGGCACGTCCTCTGCATTTTTGTCAAGCAGCTCAATATCTGCCAAAACCACCTGCTTGGTGGTGGGCTCGGCTGCCACCTCAACTGCGGCAACCTCTTCCTCGGTGATTTCTTCCGCAGCGGTGGCCGGCTCTTCAGCGGTGGCCGACTCTTCAGCGGTGGCCGACTCTTCAGCGATTTCTTCCGAGGTGGCGGCGGGCTCTGCCTCAAGGGGAGCCGCCTCTTCCTTTTCGGGGGTGGGCTTGGAATTTTCCTCCTCCAAATCCATCATACCCGAAAGGTCGGCAGAGCGCATAAGCGCTTTGTAGCCGTTTACCATAGATTCAACAAGGGCAACCCCTCCGCGAATAACGGGCAGGGCAAAAAACTTGTTGCGCTTGGTAAGAGAGTTAAACTCAACGTCCTCAAGACCGATAGTGCCGTCGGGCAAGCGCACGGCCATAGCTGATTTTTCGGGGCCGCGCATCATAATGCCTTCAATAAGCGCCTGACCACCGATAGAGGTGTATTTGCATTTGCTGCATTTTTTGTTTTTACTCATTGCTATCCTCCTTGGCAAAGGGCAGACCCTCTGCAACCTCTGTCACCTCGTTGGCGATGATGGGCAGCGAAACGGTAACGGTGGTGCCCTCACCCTCAACGGAAGCGACGTTAAGAATGCCGTTGTGGTAACGGATTATTTCATCAGCCACGGCAAGGCCTATGCCCGAACCGTGAACTGTTTGATTGGCTTTGTAGAATTTTTCTTTTACCTTGTCTACGTCGGCGGCGGCAATACCAACACCCGTATCGGATACTATAACGGAAACCGCACTGCCGTGCAGCGAAACGGTAACGGTGATAGAGCCACCCTCTTTATTATACTTAACGGCGTTGTCCATAACGTTAACAAAAACCTGCATAAGTCGGTGGGCGTCGCCTATAATATAAATTTCCTCTTGGGGCTCGTGATAGGTAAAGCTTAAGCCCGCGCGTCGGGCATTTTCTTCATAAATGCAAACCGCCTCGCCCAGCTCGGCCAGCAGATCTACCCGTTGGGTTTTATAGGTCATTCTGCCCGACTGAATGCGAGAAAAGTCAAGCAGCTCTTCCACCAAGGCAGAAAGTCGCTCGGTTTCGCTTAATATAACGGTGATGCCCTTTTCAACCAGCTCGCCGTCGGTGTGAACGGAATCCTTAACCGTTTCGCCCCAGCCCTTTATGGCGGTAAGGGGAGTGCGCAGCTCGTGAGAAACCGACGAAATAAACTCGTTTTTCATTTTTTCTGCCGATTGCAGCTCGTCGGCCATATAGTTAATGGTGTCGCAAAGCTCGCCTATCTCGTTAAGCTCGTTAACCTTAATTCGGCTTTTAAGGTCGCCGCCTGCAATGCGGTGGGCAACGCGGCTAACCTCCTTTATGGGCTTTACGATGCTTTGAGCGTAAACCTTGCTCATAAGCAGGGCAAAAACCAACATGAGAATGCTTACAAGTGCGGCAATGGTAGCGGTAAGCATCAAGCGGCTGTCTACCTGCTCTAAAGATGCAAGGCAGCGCACGTAGCCCAAAATTTTGCCGTCGCTGCCCGTAATGGCCGAGGTGACTGCCATAACTCGTTCGCCCGTGGCCAGCTCGCCCGTCCACACGGTGGGGGAAAGGGTTTTGTCTGAATGGCTGCCGTAGCTTTCGTTCATAGGTATAAAACCGCTTGTTGAAACAAGAATGCGGTCGTTGGTGTCGGTAAACTGAACCTCAACCTGTGATTTATAGGGGAATTCTTCGGCTAATTGGTGCGCCTGGGCGTCGTATTCTTCAAAGCTTGTTGCCTGCACGCGGTCGTAAGAAATGGCTATGGCCGACAGATACTCCGACGCCTTGTTGTAATAAGAGGTGCGCATAGTAATGCCAACGGTCACGTTGAGGGCCAAAAGCATTGAGCCCACGATAAGCAATGCGTTAAGCATCAAACGCGAGCTGATGCTTGAGTGGTGTTTTATGCCGTGCCGTGCCATTTTATGCCCCCCTTTTTTGTAAATTCAGCAAATTATTAATTGTTGGTGCGCCACTTATAGCCCATACCCCACACCGTTACAAGGTGCTGGGGACTGCTGGGCTCGTCTTCAATTTTCATACGCAGACGGCGGATGTTAACGTCAACAATTTTTTCTTCGCCTACGTAAGAGTCACCCCACACACGCTTTAAAATATCGGTGCGGTCAAGGGCGGTATCGGGATTGGTGAAAAAATACTCAACAATTTGAAACTCAACCTGGGTTAATTCAATGTTTACCCCATGCTTTTTAAGTGAGCGGCGGCGTGTGTTAAGGGTAAAATCGCCCAGCACAATCTCTTCAGCCGAGGATTGAGCGCGGCCTGCACCCGATACAAGCTCTACGCGGCGGTAAAGAGAGTCAACACGGGCAACCAGCTCGGAGGGGCTGAAGGGCTTGGTTACGTAGTCGTCGGCGCCCATCATAAGCCCGTTAACCTTATCCATCTCTTGAGTGCGGGCGGTAAGCATAATTATGCCCATAGTGCCCGACAAAGCTCGAAGCTCTTTGCAAAGGGCAAAGCCGTCCATACCCGGCATGGTTATATCAAGCAGGGCAATATCAAACTCGCCGCCCATACGCTTAAAGGTATCAAGGGCCTCTTCGCCCGAGGCGGCCTCAACGGTGCTGTAACCTGCGCGGTTAAGGTTGATAACCACAAATTCTCTTATGGCCTGCTCGTCCTCAACAACTAAAATGCGTTTCATCCTTCTTCCTCCTTACAATATGCCAAAGGCGGCCTTAACCGACTCTTTATTCATGGCATATTTGCCGTTTTGCATAATCAGTCGAGCTGCCCACACCTCGTTATCGTTGCGGAAAAGCTCTATTAAATCGTCTTTTTTAACCTCTTCAAATTCTGCCACCGAGTAGCGCCTGACGCGCACTATTTCGCTTGATGAAGAGTTTGCGGCGCTATCCCACAGGCGATAGCTGTGCATATTGCTGCTCTCGTCGTAAATAAGGGTTACGTTGCCCACCCAGCTTTTGGGGAAGGCAAAATAATATCCGTTGTTAAAGTTAAAATCGCCCACCAGGGTGTCGGTTGTGGTTTTGCCGTCAAAGCTGCGCCAGCAGGTTAGGTAAAGGCGGTCGGACAGGGATGAGTTTTCATATCCGTAAAAAAGCTGAGAATAGGGGATATCTATGCAGCCGTTGTTGTCAATATCGGTGCAAATAAGGGAGTTGTAGCGCAGGGTGGCGTTGGTTTCGCCCAGCTGCTTGTTATAAAAGGGGTTAACCAGCTGCTCGCCCTCAAAATAAACCAGGTCGGTTATGGATGAGGTGGCGTTTTTGGCGCTGTCGATATAAAGGGCGGGGCGACCATCCGACAAGGCGGCAAAGTTAAAGGCGGTTACGCTGCTTATGTTGCCGTCTACGGGGGCGGTGCCTACAAGCGAGATAAAATCGTTGCCCACTTGGTAAACGTTAACCTCGCCAACACGGTCGGCAGAGTTGTGGTTAAGGGTTACAAGCTGATTAAAGCCCTTTTTTTCAAGGTCGCACAGCAAAAAGCGGGTGTAGTTTTCTTTCATTCGGGTGTAAAGGTTGCCGTCGGCATAGGTGAAAAGGGTAAGCAAATCGGTGGTTGATGAGAAAAGCTCGGCACCTATAACTATTACGGGAATGCCCCCCTTTGAAAGAGGTGAAATTTCTACCTTATCTATGCCGCTTGCGCCCGTTTCGGTGTCGCAAACCGATACCCAACGGTCGTCCTTGCGGTCGATAATGTTAATGTGAATTTCGTTAACTCCCTCGGCGTTTGATACCGAATAAAGGGCTACCGCCTCGTCAACCTTGTCGCCGTCAAGGTCGTAGCGGATAAAGGGGGTGCGGTTTTCGCCTGTGCGGGGATAGTGCAGCTTAACCGAGCGCCCCGCATAAGAATACAGGGCCTGCTGAATGTCGTTAAGCTCGCCGTCTGCGCGGGGGGCGGTAAGCAGCTCGTTAACCGAGCCCACCGTATCGCAAGAGGTTAGGCAAAGGCCAACTATTATAACTGCCAAAAGGCATAAAAATATTCGTTTAAGCATTTTGCCTCCTCCTTTCAAAACAAAAAATGGTATAACGCATAAGTGTTGGTTTGTTGTAAGGGATAGGCATAGCTATCCTTATAATGGTTATGGTTAGTCGAAACAAACTTGTTTCGACACAAAATCTTTGATTTTGCGACAAATTTTCTTTGAAAATTTGACCATATCCATTGCAATGAATGTTGTGCAAAATTAAATCATAGAATTTAATTTTGCTATATCCGCTTAAAAGCGGCTTGTCGAAGCGCTTTCAAGCGTTTCGACAAACAACAATCATTATAACTTACCACTTTGCATTATACCACATAATTTATGATTTGTACAGTTATTTTTGACTTATGGCCTTGTAAATATCTGCCCTTTTTAAGCCACTTTCGGCGGCGGCGCGTTTGGCGGCGGCGGTGGGGTGCATACCGTCGTTTATATACCCTTTTGCCACCTTAATTGCCTGGTCGAGGGTAAGCTGCTTTTGCTCTTGCTCGGCCGCCCCCTCTACTATAAGCACAAACTCGCCCTTGGGCGCGTTTTGGGTAAAGTGCTCTACCGCTTGGCAAAGGGTGGTGTTCATAACCTGCTCGTGCAGCTTGGTCAGCTCTTTAACAATGGCTATGGGTCGGTCACCCATTTGCTCGGCCATATCCGACAAGGTTGCCAACAAACGATGGGGCGACTCGTAAAAAATAAGGGTGCGGGTTTCGCCTGCAAGTTGGCTAAGCTGAGCTTTGCGCTCCCCCTTGGCAGCGCTTAAAAAGCCCTCAAAGCTGAAACGGCGGCTGCTCATACCCGATATGGCAAGGGCGGTTATAAGGGCGCTGGGGCCGGGCACAGAGGCCACGGCAATGCCTTGCTGACGGCAAAGGCGCACCAAATCCTCACCCGGGTCAGATATGGCAGGCATACCCGCGTCGGTAACAAGGGCGCAGGATTCCCCTGCAAGCAGGCGCTGAGCAATTTTTTCGCCCATTGAGGCGGCGTTGTGCTCGTGATAGCTGACAAGGGGAGTGTGTATTTCAAATTTATTAAGAAGCTTTAAGGTAACACGAGTGTCCTCGGCGGCAATAAAATCCACCGATTTAAGGGTTTCGACAGCCCGTGGTGTAAAATCCCCCAAATTACCGATGGGGGTGCCTACAACGTATAAACAACCGCTCATAATGACTCCATAAAACTGTAAATTTCTTTCATTTTGGGCGAATAGCCGCCCGATTGGTCCTCTACCGTAAGGGTGGGCAGAATGGTAAGCCCGCTTTTGCCCCCTCTTACACCCTCACACAGAACAAGCATGGGTGCCGCGCCCTCCCGTTGGCAAACCAACTGCAAACGCTTGGGCTCAATGCCAAATTGGCGCATGGCGCACATAAGGTCGCTCAATCGCTCGGGTCGGTGGCAAACACACAGCCGCCCCGACGGCTTTAACAGCTTGGCGGCGCATTGAGCCATATCCTCTACCGTGCAGGTTACCTCGTGGCGGGCGATGGCTCTGCCCTCTACGGGGCTGATAAGCCCACCCTCAACCCGTTTGTAGGGAGGGTTCATGGTAACCAGGGTAAAACGGCCGTGCAGCTGCGAGGGGGTGCTGCGCAGGTCGCAGCACAGTGCAGCAAGGTTGCTGATGCCGTTGTGAGCCAACGACCGCTTTAAAAGGTCTATGGCGTCGGGCTGAATATCAACGGCAGTTATGGCTTTGGGCTTTGCGGAGCTTCGGCACCAAAGCAGGGGAATTATGCCGCATCCCGTGCCAAGGTCGCAGGCCGCATCCTTTACCGAGGGTGCCGCAAAGTCGGCAAGCAGCAGGGCGTCGGTGCCGAACTTGTGTATATTGCTTGTGTATATTTCAACCCCTGCACCAATAGGATGCAGCTTTAAATCAGCCGACATTTTAACACCCCTTTCAGAGAAAAAGCCCGCCCGTTAGGGCAGGCTTTAAAAAACAAATTAGTTGGTGATGGTCTTTTCGGTTTTTGCATCGAAAAGGTGAATGAACTCAGTCTTGAAGGCGATAGAGATGTCGTCACCGCCGCGGGTAAGAGTCTTGGGCTCAACGCGGGCGTTGATCATATAACCTTCGCTGGTCATGTAGAGGTAGGTCTCGGCACCCATCATTTCGGTAACGTCAACGTGTGCCTTAACGGTTGCCTCGGGATGAGCGGCAACAAAGGCGTCGTTATCAGAAACGTGCTCGGGACGGATACCCATAATTACGGGCTCTTCGCTCTCTACATAAGGATCGAGGCAGCCCTTTGCATTCTTTTCTTCGGG
>JAZQSG010000118.1:0-2648 GCA_045630025.1 Acutalibacteraceae bacterium | reverse complement strand
CCGCCGTTCGATTGTTGCAACAGTGAGCCGTCGCCTGTCGAATCTGTGGCAATAAAATTGTCGTAGGCAACCTGCCCGCTTATAATGCCCTCAAGGCCCGCAAGGCCAGAAACTTCGGTAAGTTGAAAGTCGTAGTCGGGTTGCTGTGATAGCACTCTTTGCGCTATTTGTGCAATGTATTCTTTAATATCAAAAGTGCTCATATTCAGTTATTTTTTATAAAGTTTTTTCAGTTCCTCGCTTTCGCGTGCCTTTGCGTTGAGTTCAGCGAAACACCTCCAGCACTGCATTTGCAAAACTTGCGCCTCTTTGGTTACGTCGCCGCCTGTCAGGGCGCGAATCTGTGCGTCGTTGGCGTCCATAATGTTTTGTTGGGCGTTGCCGCCGTCGGCATCGGCAGCGGGTGCAGGCCTAAAATAGTGCGGAAAAGCCTTTGCAAGTTCCTGTTTTGCGCCAACGTACCACAAAAGAACGGTTGCGCCTTCGGCATCGGTGAGCGTGCGAAAATCGGCGTTGCTGCCGTCGGCCTTGCGATATAAGAAGTTAGCCATACGCACAAGGTATTGCGGCTTTTCGCTGCGCAAATACATCTGAAAAAAAGTCTCTGTGCGCAGATATTCAAAAAAGGTGAAGTTATCCTGCAAAAGGGCGTTAACGGCGGTGTAGTCGCGCAAGCGTTCGGGCCTTACGGCTTGCTGGCGGTCCAAAAATGCCAGTTGGTTAAGTCCAAGTGCCAATTCGCTGGTATTGAGCAAAATTTTGCGCCCTTTGTAACGGCATTCGAATAAACCTCTGCCAATTTGTTGCGTAGGTTGGATTTGCAAAAGCCGAAGCAAAAACAGCGATTTGGCAATTTCGGGTTCGTACTTTGCCGACAAAAAGGCAAAGTAAAACAATTGCTTATCGGTCAATTGTTGCCAGCTGGTGGGCAGTTCCAAATTCAGGTTAGCTGAAAAAAAACGTCGGTTTATCCACGCTGTTTTCATACGGCGGCATATTGTTGGCAACATATTCTGAAGACGCTACATAAGAAGGAAAATCGGCGGCGTTGTCGGGGTCGTTTATAACTGACAAAATGCGCGGTAGGTATTCGTCGGCGGTTGTCAGGTCGTCGGCGCGGCCGATAACAAACAGTTCAATATATTCGATAACCTCCCGTTGTGCGGCCGTGGCGGTCCAGGTGGGCAGCCATTGGCGGGCGCAAAGGTCGCGAAGCGTAACAAGTTCGGTCATTGATATAAGCCGCGCAAGTTTCGTTTCAATCGAACGGAATTTATAGCGCAGCGTGTCGAACTTTTGCACGTCGATTGTTTCGCCTGCCAATGCCTTATATTGGCTCCAAAGCAATATAAAACTATCGGGTATGCCGATAGCGTTAACGTATTCGATAGTGGCAAACAGTTCGTCGAGCAAAAGATATTTTGTTTCGATAGTGCGGCGCAGCGTGTTTGCCTTCAGGTTTTCGACGCGCTCCTTGCTGGCGGGCGCAAGGGTGTTGTTGCTGACAATGCCGAAGCCCGTAGGCGTTAAAATTAGGTCCATTTGCGGCAGTTCGTTGTAGAATGCCAGAAGGCAAATGTAGTCTTTAACCATTTGAGCGTTGGCAACGTCAATCTGTGCAACCGTGTAATTTATAGCCTTTTCAAGGCTTTTTTGTGCGGCGGCAAAAAGCGGCTGGCATCGGTTAAAAACGTCGTCAATCGCTGTAAATGGTGTAGCGATTGCGGCGGCAAAGTCCTGTTTTGTTATTGAGAGTTCCATACTATTGTGCGGTTACTTGCACGGCATCGCGGTGGGTGTCGAGCGTGGTTAAAGTTATCATTGGAATATCTATGTCAACGTTCCACTGGTTGAACGCGGCAACCGTTTCGAGCGGCTGTTTCATCAAGTCGTGGTAAGCAATTTCGAGCGATTGTTTCAAAGTAAACAATTCGCGTTTGTCGCTGCCGCTGTTGTTTTGCTGGCCTTTGCCTGGCGTTGCGCCAACCAAATTCGGGTGTATATTGTCAGCATAACACAGCATATTGGCGGCTTCCTGAATATCCTCTGCCCAGTCGCCGCCTTCGGTTTTGGTGTCGATAACAGTTATTTTGATTTTCTGAACTTCGTTGCCGTTCGGGTCAACGTAAAAACCGCTGTAAAGTGTTTTGCCCGTGTTCTCAACGCCCGACAGAAACTTGTTAATGTTTTCTTTTTCCTGGTCGATACGAGCCTTCTTTTTGGCTTCGTCGGTTATGCGTTCTTTCTTAAAGATACTTTCCCAGTATTCGTCGTTAATCTGCACCAAATAGCGAATGCCGCTGTGGTTCTTTATTTTGGTTTTTTTGCCCAGGCCGACAAGTTGTTTAATGTTGTACCAATAGCCACGGAAAACGGCAGCGTAGTAAGGTATCGGGTAATATCGGTTGCCTGCGGTCGGAAACTTGCAGACAATGGCAAATTTGCGGTCTTTGGTGGCTTCGCGCTTTTTGCCGTCGGGGCCTATTTCCATACCAAGCCGTTGGCGAAGGTCGCCCAGCGGGTCGTATTCGTCGAGCAACGGCAGGGCTTCGTAGTTGTCTTTGTCGATTTTGCCGCTATTCTCAAAGTCGGCAAAGAAAACGCGGTTAATGCGTCCGTGTTTGTCGGCCTTCTCGAATCGGCAATAG
>JAZQSG010000117.1:0-1046 GCA_045630025.1 Acutalibacteraceae bacterium | reverse complement strand
GGTTTTGACAAAGAGGCAGCGAAGTTGTTTTTAGAAAGAGCCAACAACAACGTAGGTCTTATTATCCCCGGTATTGCGCCCTTGCGTGACACCTTTTGGGGCAAATGGCTTTGGCAAAACCCGAAAATGTTTGACGACCTTAAAGAATTTATGGACGAAATTCATAAATCGGGCGCTAAACTTTTCGTTCAGTTAACTGCAGGTATGGGTAGAAGCTGGGCAATCACCGAACTTGTTGCACCCCTTCACAAAAATAAAGTAACACGCGCACTTGTTAAACCCATTATTGACACAAGCCACGAACTTGCTTCTCCCAGCCCCCAAAAATCACGCTGGGCTCACGATATTGAATGCCCCGAAATGACAAAGGAGCAAATTCACGAAATTATTGAAGCCTTTGCAAAAACCGCAAAGCTTTGCCGTGATGCTGGTGTTGACGGTGTTGAGGTTCACGCCGTTCACGAGGGTTACCTTTTAGACCAATTTTCAATGGAATTTTTCAACAAGCGTACCGACGAATACGGCGGTAGCTTTGAAAACCGCTACCGCTTTGCAGCCGAGGTTGTAAAGGCTATTAAAGAAGCTTGCGGCAAGGATTACCCCGTGTCGCTTCGCTACTCGGTAGAGTCCAAAATGAAGGGCTTTTGCGAAGGCGCAATGCCGGGTGAAGACTACACCGAAGTTGGTCGTGCAATGGCCGAATCCGAAAAAGCGGCAAAATATTTGCAGGATGCAGGCTACGATATGCTCAACGCCGACAACGGCACTTACGACTCTTGGTATTGGGCGCATCCCCCTGTTTATATGCCCGAAAACTGCAATTTAGAGGACGTAGCGCATATTAAGAAATTTGTTGATATTCCTGTTGTTTGCGCGGGCAGAATGGATGCCGAGGTTGGCGCTCGAGCGGTAGCAGAGGGCAAGATTGACGCCGTTGGCGTGGCAAGACAGTTCCTTGTTGACCCCGAGTGGATTACAAAGCTTATCGACGACCGCATTGAAGACATTAAGCCCTGCATTTGCTGTCACAGCGGCTGCTTTAACTT
>JAZQSG010000116.1:0-1795 GCA_045630025.1 Acutalibacteraceae bacterium | reverse complement strand
ATGAACGAAACTTATTTCCATTCTGTTCGACTTGATGAAGAAAAGTGTAAGGGCTGTGTTAGTTGCCTTAAAAGATGCCCTACAAAAGCCATCAGAGTTCGAAACGGAAAAGCATATATAATTTCTGAGCGTTGTATTGACTGCGGTGAGTGTATCAGAATTTGTCCGCATAAGGCAAAAAAAGCCAACTACAGCAAATTAGATAAGATTAAAGACAAAAAGTGGAAAATTGCCCTGCCGGCACCCACCCTTTACGGTCAGTTCGATGAGCTTGATGACGTTGACTATGTTCTTAACGGTTTGTTGGGCATAGGGTTTGACGACGTTTACGAGGTTTCTCAAGCGGCCGAATTGGTATCGGCTTATACAAGACGGTATTTAAGACTTGACCAAGTTAAAAAACCTGTTATAAGCTCGGCGTGCCCCGTTGTGACAAGGTTGATTTCGCTAAGATTCCCCTCTTTAAGAGATAACATTATGCCAATGCTTCCCCCTATGGAAATTGCGGCAATGAACGCTCGCGAAAGGGCTAAGCGAAATAATCCCGATTTGAAGGATGAGGATATTTGCGTTTGCTTTATTTCCCCCTGCCCTTCTAAGGTTAGCTACGTTAAAAACGGATTCGGCAGTTACGTCAGTCAAGTAGATGAGGTTATATCTATTAACGACATTTATTTCGAGCTGATTTCGGTTATGAAACGAGGCAACGTTAACACGCCCCTTTCAAAATCAGGTATGATTGGTATA
This sequence comes from Acutalibacteraceae bacterium, assembly GCA_045630025.1. Taxonomy (GTDB): domain Bacteria; phylum Bacillota; class Clostridia; order Oscillospirales; family Acutalibacteraceae; genus RGIG2206. The sequence continues at coordinate 1,048 of JAZQSG010000116.1, read as the reverse complement.
AGCTGGGCCGCATCGGGCGGTGAATCTTCAGCTATATTCAACGATAAGTATCTGGCTGCCGACGGAATAGAAAACGTTATAAGAGTGCTTGACCAAATCGAAAACGGCAATTTCCCCGCACTTGAATTTATTGAGCTTAACGCTTGCCCCGGCGGCTGCGTCGGCGGCGTAATGACGGTAGAAAACCCATTTATTGCGAAAGCCCGTTTGCAGACTCTGCGCAGATACTTGCCCGTGTCTCAAAACTTTCTCAATGACGATGAAGACAATTATGTGCCCCCTCAATTCTTTTTTGAGTCTTTTCCCGATTACAAGCCCATCAGCCGCCTGAGCGGCAGTTTGAGCGAATCGATGAAAATGATGGCACAGATTCAGTCTCTTAAGGATGATCTGCCCGGCATTGACTGCGGCTCTTGCGGCGCTCCAAGCTGCAGAGCATTTGCAGAGGATTGCGTTAAGGGCGAAGCCACTGTAGACCAGTGCCCTATTTTAACGGTCTATAAGGCAAAAGAAAACAAATGACGGCAGGTTAACAGTTATGACAGTTGAAAAACTTATAAACACCCTACCCGTTAAGCCCCTTTCAGTCAGCGACTCAGCGCGCGAAATTGAAAGCGCTTACATAGGCGACCTGCTTAGTTGGGTCATGGGACGGGCAAAGCAAAACGATGCATGGGTAACCATTATGTCAAACATAAACATCATCGCGGTTGCTGCCCTTGCCGACACCGCCTGCATAATTCTTGCAGAGGGTGTTGTGCCCGAGCAAAACGTTATTGATACCGCAAATGCAAAGGGTATTAATCTTTTAACCACCGAAATGACCGCATATGAGCTTGCGGTTAAGCTTTCGGAGCTGATTGCTCGATGAACCGATATTATTACGATTTTCACATTCATTCTTGTTTATCCCCTTGCGCCGACAATGATATGACCCCCAACAACATAGCCGGCATGGCTACCTTGGCAGGGCTTAACATTGTGGCCTTGACCGACCACAACACCACCAAAAATTGCCCCGCTTTTTTTGGGGCGGCAAAGGCAAACG
>JAZQSG010000115.1:0-7687 GCA_045630025.1 Acutalibacteraceae bacterium | reverse complement strand
GGGAAATTTGGAACGAGCCCAACTGGGAGCCCTTCTTTACAGGCACCAAGGAAGAATATTTTGAACTGCTGGAAAGCACGGGCAAAATATTCAAATCGGCCAATCCCTCCTCATACGTCTATATGGGCGGCTTGGCCGCCGCCGAAAGAGAGAGCAACCTGCCCTATTATCAAAAGGCGGCACAGCTTGTCCAATCGGGGGTTATAGATAATTACGGCTATCACAACCACGACGGCTACGACACCTATTACAGCCGAATGCAGACCATGCTTGACCTAACGTCATCGGCAGGGCTTGCAGGGGGCATAAACAGCGAAAGCGGAATGTACGGGCTTGATGGGGGAATGCTTGCCTGCAAGGCGCTGTATACTCGCGCAAGCGGCGGCGACGGATTTGTTTCTTTCGCCTTCAGAAAAAGCGTTACCCCCGAAAACGATATAAATGACTACGCCTATTTTAACGAGTATTTGCAGCCCACCGAATCGGTGGTGGCATACTCTGCGGTAATTCGCTTTTTGGGCAATGCCAAGTTTGAAAAGAGTCTTTCATCAAGCAAAAATTTGCAGATAGACGAGTATTCGGCATCGGGCAAAAAGATTTTGGTTTATTACAGCATGGGCACCCCCACCAAGGCCGATTTGCCACAAGGCAGCTACACCGCCTACGATTTTATCGGCAACGAGGCAACCTTTACCGATAGCGTAAACGTAACCACAAAACCCGTTTATTTCGTTTTTGAATGACCATTTTTTCTTTGCAGATAAAACAAATTTACCATAAGCCAAGACGTTTAAACCGTTGCCTTATTTCCCAAAAAACAGCTATTTGTGCAATGAAAAATTAACTTTTTGCACTTGAACTTGCAAATAAAAGCGGATATACTGATTAGGTAAAATGGGCAGAAATAGGAATCCCGAAATTCTTGCCGCAAAAAACAAAATTTCTATGGAGGAATTTGTTATGAAAAAAATTGTTTGTTTCGGTGAGCTTATGCTCCGTCTGGCTCCCGAGGGCTATTACCGTTTTGTGCAGGTTGACAAGCTGGGCGCAACCTTTGGCGGCGGCGAGGCCAACGTTTCGGTATCTCTTGCCAATTACGGTATGGATGCCGCTTTTGTTACCAAGCTTCCTACCCACGAGATAGGCCAGGCCGCAGTTAATTCTTTACGCAAGTTTGGCGTTGACACCTCAAAGATTGTTCGCGGCGGTGAAAGAGTGGGCATCTATTACCTTGAAAAGGGTGCTTCTATGCGTCCCTCAAAGGTTATTTATGACCGCGCTTATTCTGCTATCGCTTTGGCCAAGCCCGAAGATTTTGATTGGGCTGCAATTCTTGAGGGTGTGGATTGGTTCCACTTCACCGGCATCACTCCCGCATTGGGGGATAACGTTGCCGACATCTGCCTTGATGCAGTGAAATTCTGCCGTCAAAAGGGTATTACTGTCAGCTGTGACCTTAACTTCCGCAAAAATCTGTGGACCTCCGAAAAGGCAGGCAAGGTTATGGGCGAGTTGATGAAATACGTTGATGTTTGCATCGCCAACGAAGAGGACGCCGAGAAGGTGTTCGGCATTAAGGCGGCCGCTACCGATGTTGACAGCGGCAAGCTAAATCACGAGGGATATAAGGATGTTGCCAAGCAGCTGGCCGATACCTTCGGCTGCAAAAAGGTGGCTATCACTCTGCGTACCTCTATCAGCGCCAATGATAACAACTGGGCCGCAATGCTTTATGACGGCGAGGGCTACTACTTCTCTAAGGAGTATCCCATTCACATCGTTGACCGCGTAGGGGGCGGTGACTCCTTCGGCGGCGGACTTATTTATTCGGTTCTCAGCGGCTTTGACAGCCAAAAGACCATCGAGTTTGCAGTTGCCGCAAGCGCACTTAAACACACCATCGAGGGTGACTACAACCTGGTTAGCGTTGCCGAGGTTGAGGGCCTTATGAAGGGCGGCACCAGCGGCCGCGTTCAGCGCTGATTTAAGTTAAAACAAAGCAAAACCGCTCATCGATTGATGAGCGGTTTTTTTAGTGATGGTAGAATCGGATGTTTGTTGCGCCGTCTTTTGCGGGCGAGCAATGCTCGCCCCTACGGTGTTGATTGGAGACTTCTACGTAGGGGCGACCATCGGTCGCCCGTTCGGGTCGTGGTTCGTCAACTGTTATAAATCAACCTGTGCAAATCTGTGTGTTTTGTGAATGGAATTGGTCGTGTGTGTTTGATATAATGAAATTAAGGAAACATCGAATACCGTTATGATGCCTACGGCAATCACGTGATGATTCTTGACGGCAACGGCAACGACGTGTCCACTAACTATTTGTAAACAAAAAGAAGGTGTTTTTTATGAAGCGTATATATGCATTGTTTATCGCACTGTTGCTTCTTCTAACCTCGTGTTCATTTAAGGGAGATGTTGCTGTGGTAGATAGCAAAGAGTTTGTAAGAACTCGTATGGAGCAAATTATTGAAGCAATTAACGCAAAAGATGCAAAAACAATAAAAGAAATGTTTTCAGCTAACATTATAAAAGAATCGCCAAAATTAGAAGAAGACATCCAAACTATGTTAAACGCTTTTCAAGGAAAGATTGAAGATTATGATTGGGATGGGTGCCATACAACAAACAGGCGGAAAAGTGGTTTGAAAAAACGCGTGGAATATATTGCTTGGTCTACAATGTCCGCAGGTAACGAGCGATATGTTCTGTATATTAAAGATTGCGCAAAAGATACTTTTGATAACAGCACTGGATTGGAGTGTCTTTTTGTTGTAAAAGAAAGCGATGAATACACAAAACTTTCTAAAGCAATAAAGGAAGAAATCACAGGTTTTTATGCTCCTATTTAACAACCTAAACCCAAACCAAAGAGCAAGGCGTTTGCCTTGCTCTTTTTGCGTGTTCGGGTCGTCGAGGGCGCCGACCCCTACCCCTAAAATTATTCATTTTTCATTATTCATCCTTCATCATTCATTAAACTTAAAAAGGCCCCCTTGAAGGGGGCTTTTTTATTGCTTTTACAAACTCATTCCGCCGTCCACAACCAGGTCGATGCCCGTGATGTATCTGCCCTCATCACTGCACAGCAGCAGGGTGGCGGCAACCATATCCTCGGCGGCGCCTGCATAGCCCATTGGGATGCCTGCAAGCACCTTTTTGGCATATTCCTCGTCGGCCAATGCGTCGGCATTTCGCGGGGTGGCGATTACGCCGGGGGAGAGATTGTTTACCGTCACGCCGTAGGGAGCAACCTGCTTGGCCAGATTTTTAACTATGCTCATCTGGGCGCATTTGCTTGCGGCATAAATGGCCATATCCTTGTGGGGACGATGCTGCTGAACGCTGCCCACGGTTACAATACGGCCCCATTTGTTTTGGGCCATATAGGGCTCGTACTCTTGAATGGCTTGAAAGGAGGCCTTGAAATTGACCGTCATCTGGGTATCTATCTCGTCGGCGGTGATGGTGCGCCAGCCATTTCTGAACTGAACGGAGGCGTTAAGCACCAAAATATCGGCATCCCCCGTTTGGCGGTGCATATCCTCGGCGGCACCCGGCTTTGACAAATCGCAAAGGATGGGAATGGCACAGCCACCCTCGGCATTGATGGCGTCGGCCACCTTTTTGCACTTTTCCATAGAGGTTGCGCCCGTTATATACACCTTGGCACCGCATTTTGCAAGACCTCTTGCAATGGCCTCGCCAATGCCCTGACTGCCACCCGTAACAACGGCAACCTTGCCTGTTAAATCAAACATAATTACACTCCTTAGCTCCAGATACGGTCGTTGGAAAATTCGGTATTCCACTCATCGGTGGGCTCCCACATACCGGGAATGTTGGGGTTGATGTGCTCACGAAGCAGCTCCTCATTGAGGGATTCTATGCCAAGTCCGGGAGTAGTGGGCACCTTGATAAAGCCGTCTTTTATTAGGGGCTTGGGCAGGCCGTTAACCATATCCTGCCACCAGGGCACGTCAACCGAGTGGAACTCAAGTGCCAGCACGTTGTGCATTGCGGCCGCGGCGTGAAGGGCGGCCATACAGCCGATGGGGCTTTCTGCCATATGAACGGCAACAGCCACTCCGTTTTCGTCGGCTATATCGGCAATCTTTTTTAATTCAAGCATACCACCGCAGGTCAGCACGTCGGGATGAATGACCGAAACGCCCCCTGCCTTAATGAGTTTTTCGAAGCCCTCCTTAAGATAAATATCCTCACCTGTGCAAACGGGGATGGTGGTGCTGTTTTTAAGGCGCACGTACTGGTCGGTGTACATCCAGGGCACCATATCCTCAATCCAAGCCAGGTTATAGGGCTCCATACGGCGGGCGAAGCGGATGCAATCCTCAACGCAAACGTGGCCGAAGTGGTCGATGGCAAGGGGCACCTCGTAGCCGATGACCTCCCGCACCTCGCGAATGTAGTTTTCAAGATAATCAAGACCCTTTTCGGTCAGGTGAATACCTGTAAAGGGGTGAGCGGTGGTAACGATTTGATAGGATTTTTGATGCTTTACCATATCGGATGTGACTGAACCACCCTGCACGTTGAGAATGTGAGAGGCGTACTTTTTCATATCCTCAATAAAGCCCAAGGGAGCGTTGAGGGTGCCCGGCTCGTCAAGCAAAAGGCCGATGCCCAAATCCATTTTTAAAAAGGTAAAGCCCATTTCCATACGCTTTTTAAGGGCAAGACCCATATCGTGGCCGGTGTGCTTGCCCTCTACGTCGGTGTCGCAATAGACGCGTACCTCATCGCGGAATTTGCCGCCCAAAAGCTGATAGGCAGGCACGCCGTAGGCCTTGCCTGCTAAGTCCCAAAGGGCGATTTCGATGCCTGATACACCGCCGCCCTGACGGGAGGGGCCGCCAAACTGCTTTATTTTGCGAAAGATGCGGTCAACGTCGCAAGGGTTTTCACCGATAATGCGGCTTTTAAGCATAAGGGCATAGGTTTTGCTGGATGCGTCGCGCACCTCGCCATAGCCCTCAATGCCCTGGTTGGTCATAATTTTAAGCAGGGTGCAGCGCTTGGGCGCACCGTCAATATCTACAAAGCGAATGTCGGTTATGCGCAGGTCGCTGGGGTTAGAGCATTTGTTCATAATAATCTTCCTTTGCAAAATATTTTGACATTTAATATTTGCCGTGTTACAATGCAATAGTAGCATTTATGGTGTAACTATGCAACAAATATGTTATGATATTTGCAAAATATTTTATGATTATAGGAGCAATGGAATGCAAACAAGCGAAGCGCTTATCCCCTCTGCCACGGGGGGAGGATTTTTACTAAAGCTTTTTAACGTGTGGGTTGACGAGGGGCAGCGCAAATTTCGCGACCACCGCCACGTCGAGTTTGAAATAGTGCTTATAAAGTCGGGTGCGGGCATTTATCGCACTAAAAATAAAGAGTATACCATCCGCGCAGGGGACGTGTTTTTGTTTGCCTCAAACGAGGTGCATTGCATCACCGCTATCGACAAGGGTGGAATGCAGCTGATGAACATTCATTTTGAGCCCCGTTTTATCTGGTCGTCGGGCAACGATTTGTTTGACGCTGATTATCTGCGCATATTTTACGACCGCAGCGAGCGGTTTGAAAATCGCTTACCCCGAGACAGCGAGCAAACCAAAAGCATCGCCCGTATGCTAATGGATATGGAGCAGGAATTTTCAGACAAAAAGCCCGAATACACCCTGATGGTAAAGGTGCTGCTGCTGTCAATTTTGGTTACGATGATGCGGGGCTTTGATTATATGAGTGCCGAGGATAAAAGCCAGGGTCGCCGTCAATCCTACACCGCCATCGAGCGCAGTATGGACTATATGATGGAAAGACTTTCAGAGCCGCTGACTCTCAAGGAGCTGGCGGCGGTGGCCAATATGAGCGAAACCTATTATTCGGCGGTGTTCAGCCGCCTTAACGGTGTATCTCCCTGGGATTATCTTACCGCCAAGCGGGTGGAAAAGGCGGCCAAGCTGCTTCGCAGTGAGTGTGGGCTTACAATGCTTGAAATTGCAACCCTTTGCGGTTTTAACAACACCGCCAATTTTAACCGCGCCTTTAAAAAGTACCAAAACCGCACACCGTCATCCTATCGTAAGAGCAGTTTGATTATACCTTAACAAAAAAGCACTTGGCAGCAATGTCTACCAAGTGCTTTTAACTTTATCTTTATCTGATTATTGAGCCGGGTTCTACGCCGTCAAGGAAGATAACCTTAACATCATCGCCTGAGTCGGCGGCAAGAATCATACCGCAGCTCTCTACACCGCAAAGGGTGGCGGGCTTAAGGTTGGCCACAACCACAACGGTTTTGCCAACAAGCTCTTCGGGCTTATAGTAAAGGGCGATACCCGATGCAACAATACGCTCCTTACCCGAGCCGTCGTCGAGGGTAAGCTTAAGCAGCTTTTTGGCACGCTTTACGGGCTCGCAGGCAAGAATTTTTGCGGCGCGCAGCTCAACCTTTGCAAACTCGTCAATAGATATCTCGGCCATGGTGGCAACGCCCTCGGCGGCCTCTGCCTTTGCGGCGGCTGCCTTGGCGGCCTCCATTTCGGCAGCTAGCTCTTTAAGCACCTTTTCGGCGTCTATTCTGGCAAAGAGGGGAGTTGCCTCGCCAACGGTGAAGCTATTGGCAACACCAAACGAGAGGGTGCAATCGTTGCAGTTGATTTGGCTCTTGATGCCTTTGCAGCAGCTCGGCACGATGGGCTCAAGCAGCACTGACAAAATGCGGATGCTTTCAAGCAAATGATACATAACCGATTCAAGACGGGGCTTTTGTGCCTCGTCCTTTGCAAGTACCCAGGGAGCGGTCTCGTCGATATATTTGTTGCAGCGCTTGGCAAAATTCATTACCAAATCTACGGCGTCGGCATTGCGGTAAGCGTCCATAAGGGAGTAGTATTTTTCAACCGTTTCGGTTGCGCACTTAATAAGGTCGCTGTCGATATCGTCAAGGGGCTCAACCTTTTTTACACTGCCGCCGAAATATTTGTTGGTCATTGCAACGGTGCGGTTAACCAGGTTGCCCAAGGTGTTGGCAAGGTCGGTGTTGTAGCGGTTTATAAAGCTTTCGTAGGTGATGTTGCCATCCTGTGCAAAGGGAATTTCGCACAGCAAATAATAGCGCACTGCATCACTGCCAAAGCGGGCGGCAAGCTCGTCGGCATAAATAACGTTGCCCTTTGATTTGCTCATCTTATCCTCACCAAAAAGCACCCAGGGGTGACCTAGCACCTGCTTGGGCAGGGGCTCGCCCAGCGCCAACAGCACAACGGGCCAATAAATGGTGTGGAAGCGAACGATATCCTTGCCTATAACGTGTAGGTCGGCAGGCCACAGCTTGCCGTAAAGCTCGCTGCTGCCCTCGGGGTCGTAGCCGATGCCGGTGATGTAGTTTGAAAGGGCGTCAATCCAAACGTAAATAACGTGGTCGGGGTCAAACTCAACGGGCACGCCCCATTTAAACGAGCTTCTTGAAACGCACAAATCGTTAAGACCCGGCTTAATGAAGTTGTTTATCATTTCGGCCTTGCGTGACTCGGGCAAGAAGAAATCGGGGGTGTTTTCGTAATATTCAAGCAGCTTATCGGCATATTTGGAAAGGCGCAGGAAGTAGGCCTCTTCATGGGCGTCAACAACGTCGCGTCCGCAGTCGGGGCACTTG
>JAZQSG010000114.1:0-4259 GCA_045630025.1 Acutalibacteraceae bacterium | reverse complement strand
TATAGAAGGTGGATACTGCAGGCACAAACACCATGGTTATGCCCGAAACTACACCGGGTTTGCTTAAAGGCAATATTACACGGGAAAAGACGTTGAACTTGCCTGCACCCAAATCCCCTGCTGCTTCAAGTATGGGGTTTTCGATTTTTACCATTACGGTGTATAATGGCAAAATCATATAGGGCAAATAGTTGTAAACCATACCCAATATTACTGCGGCAGGAGTGCCTATAAGCTTAACGTTTTCAATGCCCATTGCCATAAACATACGATAAAAAGGACCGTTATATTCAAGCATTGCAACAAGAGACATTGTGCGAAGCAAAAAGCTCATAGACATAGGTATCATAAGCAAGGTTATAAGCATACTCTGCTTGCTTGGGCTTAACCTTGAAATGCAATAAGCGACGGGATAACCGATAATAAGGCAAATAACCGTGGTAACTGCCGATTGCCACAGCGAGTTTAAGAAAACACGCATTTTATTATACTCAAACAGCTGATATATGTTGGCAAAGGTAAACACGCCATTATCGTCGGTAAGAGCGTAATAAACGATAATTATAAGCGGAATTACGGTAAACAACACCATCCAAATGGCGTAGGGTGTTGCTAACCAGCGTGCGCGGCGGCCCATCACTCTTCCTCCGCCGCAATTTCACCAATGCGGTCCATCTCTTCACTAAAGGAGCTGTAATCACCAAATTTGCCGGAATACTCGGATTTTTTCATAATATGAATCTCGTCGGGGCGCACAGAAATTCCGATGACATCGCCTACTGAAGGACTGTCGGTAGATTGAATCATCCACTTAAAGCCGTGAATATCAACAATAATTTCGTAATGCACACCCTTAAAGGTAACTGCTGTTACGGTGCCGGAAAGAATACCCTCTTCTACCGAAACAACATCCACATCCTCAGGACGAATTACAACGTCAACCGGCTCGTTTGCACCAAATCCGCCGTCAACACAAACAAAATCCTTGCCGCATATTTTAACCAGGCCGTCTTTAACCATAACACCGTCTATGATGTTGCTTTCGCCAATAAAATCGGCTACAAATGCATTCTGCGGCTCGTTGTATATATCGGTAGGTGTGCCAATCTGCTGAATTTTACCCAAATCCATAACAACGATTCGGTCAGACATTGACAATGCCTCTTCCTGGTCGTGGGTTACGAATATGAAAGTAATGCCCATTTTGTCGTGAATGGACTTAAGCTCGTTTTGCATATCTTTTCTTAATTTAAGATCCAATGCGCCCAGAGGTTCGTCCAAAAGCAAAACCTTGGGGCTGTTAACCAAAGCACGAGCAATGGCAACACGCTGCTGCTGACCGCCCGACAAAGAAGATACTCTGCGGCGTTCAAAACCTGCAAGGTTAACCGTTTTAAGCATCTCGGTAACCTTACGGTCAATTTCATCTTTAGGCGTTTTGTTGACTCTAAGACCAAATGCAACGTTTTCGTAAACGTTCAAATGGGGAAAAAGTGCATAACGCTGAAAAATGGTGTTAACCTGTCGTTTGTAAGCAGGCACACCATTGATTTTTTTGGAATCAAACAAGATATCGCCTGAATCGGGCTCAACAAAGCCGCCTATTATTCTGAGTGTGGTTGTTTTACCACAACCCGAGGGACCAAGAAAGGTAATAAACTCGCCGTCTTTAATCTCAAGATTAAGATTATCAAGCACTTGGTCGCCATCAAAAGCGATAGAGATGTTTTTTAATTCAATTATGTTTTTCACGGTTGCATCCCCCTTTGCGGTAATTAGCCGTATGGCCTGCGCCAATCGACCCGCGCATCCTCTGTAATCGCCCTCCGCAAAGGGTTTTTCGCAATCGGCATTACGCCTAATTGATTGCGGCGGTTACTCGGGTACGCATTCTTTGTATGCAATAAGATAAATATAAACAATTTTCGCGAAAAATCAAGAGGTTTTTGCGATTTTTTCAATATTTTTTTATGAATTCTCTATTAAATTATGTTTTTATTCTTTTTTTCTCACTTTTACAGCCATTTTCTTTAATATATACATTTTATGTATATTTTGCCAATAAGAACGATTTTGTTCAATATATACAAAAAAATATGGCCGCCCAAACTAATGAGCGGCCACAGATTAATTTGAATTATTCTTCAACGGGCTCGGTTGCTTCCTGCTCTGCAGCTTCCTCTGCAACCTCTTCAGAAGCGGTATCTTCCAACAAGGCACGGATAGAAAGACTTACACGGGGCTTGGGCTTGTCAAAGTTGATTTCGGTAATCATTGCCTCAACCTCTTGACCAACCTTAAGAACGTCTTGGGGCTTCTCAATGCGATGATCTGCAATCTGAGAAATGTGGATAAGACCGTCAACGCCATCGATAACGCGAGCAAATGCGCCGTAATCGGTCATGCTGACGATGGTAACCTTAGCAATAGTGCCAACGGGATACTGCTCTGCAAGAATGGTCTTGGGATTCTCGGAATCCTTCTTGTAGCCAAGAGAAATCTTGCGCTTCTCGAGATCGATTGCCTTAACAACAACGTCAAGCTCGTCGCCAACTGCAACAACCTCGGAAGGATGCTTAATGCGTGCCCAAGAAAGCTCAGAGATATGTACCATACCGTCTACACCGCCAAGGTCAACAAATGCACCGTAGGTGGTGAGAGTTTTTACAGTACCGCGGATAACCTGGCCAACCTCGATAGATTCCCAGAACTTAGACTCGTTTGCCTTTCTCTCTTCACGAAGAACAGAGCGCATAGAGCCAACTGCACGACGGCCACGACCGATTTCGATAACACGGAACTTAACGTCGGTGCCCTTGAGGAAATCAAGAGAATCAACACGGTTAAGAGTTGCCTGTGATGCGGGAACGAATACACGAATGCCCTCGCAGGTAACTACAACGCCGCCCTTGTTAATTTCGGTTACTTTACCGTCAAGAACAGTCTCGGCCTCTTTGGCTTCAACAATCTTGTCCCAACCGGCAATAGCATCAAAGCGACGCTTGGAAAGGGTTACGGTGCCTTCTTGGTCGTTGGTGCGCATAATGATAAGATCAATAACATCACCAACATGAACTTCTGCGAGAAGATCTGCGTTGGGATCGTTGGAATACTCACGATAAGGGACGATACCGGTGTGCTTACGACCTATATCAACCTGAATCTCGGTAGCGTTCACTGAAAGAACGGTTCCTTTAACCTTTTGGTCGTTAGCTGCGACCAAAGAGGCTTCAAGCATCTCCTCAAAAGATTCTGTCTCGACGACAGGGTTGTTTTGCATTTCTGACATAGTAATCAGAACCTCCTTTATAATAGCAGGTGGCGTGCTTGCCCCTGCAGTTACTCCGATCTTGTCTGCTTGGGATATAGTCTCTGACACAAGTTCGTCAGCCGTTTCGATTAAAATAGTGTTTTTGCAATTTGCTGCACATATCTCTTTTAACTTTGCGGTGTTTGAACTGTTTCTTCCGCCGATTACAATCATAAGATCGCATTCTTTGGATAACTTGTCCGCTTCCTGTTGACGAAGAGCGGTAGCCTTACATATTGTATCAAATATTTTCGCGTTTGTACATACCTTTTTTAAACTTTTTTGGCATTTTGTCCACTTTAATGCATTATAAGTGGTCTGACAGACCACTGTTACTGAATTTTCACCAAATTCGTGATGCTCATTTAACAGTTTTTGAAGGTCGTCATCATCGGCAAAAACATAGCACTCACCCTTTGCTCTGCCTGCAATGCCTATTACCTCGGGGTGAGAGCGGTCACCGGCAATAAGCACAACCTCTCCATCGGCCGACGCCTTTTCAACAATTTTGTGTATATTTGCTACGTAGGGGCAGGTTGCATCCACACATTCGCCGCCCTGCCGCACCTCTGCTTCGGTTTCGGCTGAAACTCCGTGAGAGCGTATAACCATCACCTCGCGGCTGTCGACTCGGTCGGCGGGAGTTTGTGCAATTCTTACTCCCCTGCTGCCAAGACCCTCAACCACTTGGTCGTTATGAATTATCGGGCCCAAGGTAGATACTTTTTTGCCCTCGGCAATTAGATTTTCTACCATTTTTACCGCTCGGTTAACCCCAAAGCAAAAGCCGGCCGATTTGGCTAAAATTATTTGCGGCATTGTTCTGTTCCCATCCTCCACATTTCTGTAATTTTATCCATAATTTCAGATGATACGCGGCGCAAATCAGTACGAGAGGTTACGTCTATCTTCATTTGATCTGCCGTTATGGGTTTTCCGTAATAGACGG
>JAZQSG010000113.1:0-7830 GCA_045630025.1 Acutalibacteraceae bacterium | reverse complement strand
CCGTTGAAGCAGTCGGTGAAGGTAGCGCAACTCTTACCGTTACGATGACAACTAAAGATGAAGAAACAGGCGGCACAAAAACAAGCACGGCCTCCTGGACCTTCACCGTCGGCTCACAAACCATCACGATAGACAAAGAATCCGTATCGATGAATATCGGCGGCACTGAAAAAATAATAGCAAACCCTCGTCCGTGGGATATTGATGTTGTGTGGACAAGCAGCAACGAAGACGTAGCGACAGTAGATGAAAACGGTAATGTAACTGCTATTGATGCAGGCATTGCTAATGTGACTGCAACTATATCCAACGGAAAATCGGCTAAGTGCGAGGTTAAGGTATATAGCACAGATCCGTTTCATCATTCAAACATTGAATATGTAAGAATTAAAAAATGGCGCAGCTCAAAAACAACCAATGGGATTACTTACACAGAATGTGACATGTCAACGATTGTTACTAAATCCTATATTGATGATCTGACATATTTTACTGTGCTTTTTCCGGATGAGGATGAAATAACTACTTTTGAAATTGATGACAACTTAATAAAAAAACTGCGTGAAATTGAGGATCAATATCAAGATCAGATTTTAAAAAATGGACGGCCCAAGTTTTTTCATTATGGCAAAGAATATGCAGATGGTTTTGTTTCTGAGGGTAAAATAGAGCATAATAGTCCTGAATATTATGGAATTTGGGCATATAACGGAAATGCAGTATGTGAAATAAACGACAGACTTGAATTTGCTTTTAGTATAGCCACAATTTCATATTCAGGTTTTATGTATGGGTTTACAAGTGTCATGTCAATGCAGTCAATGCAAATGACTGTTGGGCAAACCAAAACGTACAGCAATTCCCAATATATGGATGCTGTGGAATCGCAAAAAGCTATAGCTGATATTTCTGATGATGTTGCAGTTCAAGTTGGTAAAACAGATATCAGTACTTCTCTTACCACCAGAAGAACGTGGCGTGCTTCGGAAATGAGAGCTGCAAAGGATTATTCTATGCAGGACGGTTATCTGTACAACAAATCATTTAAAATTATTGATGGCAAGTTACAACAAGTACCACATGGCACTGCCGGAAGTCAGCGCCCAGACTTTTATAATCCTTCGACAAACAATATTATTGAGATTAAAAATTATACTGTGACAACGCAGGCTGGACGAAATAACCTTGCAAATAATATTGCTACGCAGTATAATAATAGAAAAACCATATTCCCTGATGCTAAAATTGAATTTTACGTAGACGTATATGGGCAGTCATATACTCAAGACATGTTGAATGATATTGTAGATTTAGTATATCAATTAACAGGAGAAGATATAGTAAGATTTATTTACAATTAGGAGGTTTAGAAATGCGTTTGGTCAATTTAATGGGTTCAGCAGGAAGGGGCGCTGTCGTTTCCCGAATAGGTTATGGTGATTTTGTTTATAGTTTTTTCTCAACAGTGTCATATCGTCTTGAAGGATTAGGGAATTGGGGCAAGCGATTCCCAAGACTTCTGTTGGATTTGTGCGACCACGGAATTGTTTATAACGAAAATCTCGATGAATTGGAAGCGGAATTGAAAGAGATATATGATGAATTAAAAACGATGCCGCTTTCAGATGCTATTTATGATTTGGAAGATTTGAGTAAACCTATACCTGATGATTTGTTGCCGGGTGAAGATGATATAGTTGAGAATTTATCCCAATATTGGGTAACTCCGAGAGGTGCCAAGGTGTATTTAGAGTCGTTTAGTGAGATTATTGCTGCAACCAAGCATTGGGGTGGTTCTTTAGTCTTGATTTATGCGCCGGAAACAATTGACAAGCAACTTTTGACAAGGCCGAAAGACAAAGGCCGTAAATATTGGTTGTGCTTTACACCAATAAATTATGGTGAAGATTAACAGAGCACCATTCCCCGTCTTGACCAACCCCACCAATAAACAACCCCGCTCGGCTTATGCCGGGCGGGGTTGTTTTTATTTTCAGCATTCCTTAATTATCTTTTTAACAAGGCCTACCACGCGGATGCGCTGCACCTCGGCACCCTCAAAGCGACGGGGAGCATACTCGGGGTTGATAGATTGCAGCTCAATCCAATCCTCGCCATATACCACCCGCTTTATAAAGCCCTCTTCACCGTCAAGCAGCACAACGGCAATTTTGCCCGAATCAACCGACGGAGTTTTAAGCACCTGCACAATGTCTCCATCCTCAATTTTGGGGTACATAGAGTTGCCTTTAACCTTAATGCACATGGTTGAGGTGGCCTCGTAATCAGAGGGGATAAAAAGGGGCATATAATCCACAACGGTGCTGTCGGCGGAGGAGCCGAATCCTGCAGAGGCCGACTCGTACAAGGGCACCAAACGCACATCGTTTGAGGGTAGCTGGGCGGCGTTTTCGGTTATTTTAAAAACGGGGCTGTCAACTGCGCCTTGGCTGTCAAACAAATTGCCGCTTTCAATGCCTGATTGTGTGCCGAAAAGGTCGCACAGTCGGGCATATTCTTTTTTCGAAAGAGCTTTCTTAAATCTGGGTTGTGCCAACAGCATAGCGGCGTATTCTTCAAAATTGGGGTGCTCCTCTTTTGATGCCATTACGCTTTTTGAAAAAAGCCCCTTAAGCATATCGTCCATTTCTTGGGGCAGGGGATGACGTGCGTCGTCGCCGTCAACAAATCCGAGCCCCTGTGCCGCCATATCCTCTGCCTTGTGCAGGGGATATATATATTTGTAGCGCTCTTTAAGAGACAAAAAGTTTTTGTGATATTCACCGTGAGCGGCAGAGGCCTTTTCGTCGGGGATGGGCATTGTGTATCCGCACAAGGGGCAACGCAGGGTATCTTGGCTTTTAAGCCCCGTCATAAAATCGGTGGTTACCCCAAAAAACTCGCATATTTTCATAAGCGTGCCCGTAGAAAGCTGCTTGGTTCTGCCTGCTCCAAATTCAGATATGATGCTGCGGGTTACACCGGCCTGCTTGCACATTTCGGTGATGCTGAGCCCACACTCATCGGTTAGTGACAATAGCTTTTTGTATAAATCTGACATGATTTATCCCCTTACTGTTGATTGATAAAAAATAATTATTGCAGAATTCTGTAAAAACTATTGACAATTACAGAAAACTGTAATATTATATAGTGCACGCTTACAGAACGCTGTAAACAAATGAGAAAAGCGATGCTGTTTTCATAATTATATTACATAATTCTGTAAAAGTCAACAGCAAATTACACGCCCGTTGGTGTAATGGTTGACGGCGTATAAAAGGCAGGAGGAAGGTTTAATGCCCCAAATAGAAAAAATATATCAATGCCAACGATGCTCATTTCGCTTTGAAATTCCTTTGCGCGAGCTTTCCGAGGATGGGTACTACAACCTTTGCCCCCAATGCAAATGGGCAAACCTGGATTACCTTTACGTAATTGACGGGGTGGGGGAGTTTGACGATAAGCGACGTGCCCGCAGGGCATATTACTCACTCAAGGAGGGTGAATGATGAGAACTAAATGTAAATGCTGTGGAAGAGCAAGGGGTAACCCCGACGAAAAGCTGTGCAGCGAGTGCCTTGAAAAGCGCAACGTTTTGCGCTCAAGGGGGCGCATTTTTGCAGGACAAACAGCGCCTGCCGAATCAATAGAAGAAATCCGCCGCCACGGTTTGGAGCGACTTTACCGCTCGGGCTACCGTGAAATGGGCGTTTACGACCAAAAGCACGGAATGAGAATTGGCGTAGGCACCAAAAAATTGGTAGATTTCGTTAATAAAAGCGGCAGCTTTCATTACGGCCGTCAGGTGGCTCAAAAAGAGGCATCATCTATATAAATCTGAAAATTCCGTCAAGCGAGGTGATAGACACGTCTGAAAAAGCGTTATCAAAAAAGAAAAAATCCATTGCCCGACGATTGCTTAACCACAGTCAAGGGGGCCTGCAAGAGCTTTGTGCCCTTGAGGGGCTAGAGGTGGCAGAGCTTTGCCACCTATTTTCTGACGAGGCCTTTACCGCCTATTTGCATCGCCTGGTTGACGGATACTGTCAGGGCTCGCTGGCTTCGGTGTGGGAGGCGCTCATTGCCAAATGCCGCGACGGAGATATGAAGGCGATAAAGCTTTACTTTGATTTGAAGGGTGAGGCAAAGGGCGCGCAATCGGCAGGGGCGGTAATCATAACGGGGGCGGATGAGCTTGAATAGCATCTATCTGCCCGATGTTGTTGGCAAGGGCTATCGAGAGTTTTGGCATTTTAAGGGCAGATACAGAGTCTGCAAGGGTGGGCGCGCATCTAAAAAGAGCAAAACCACAGCCCTTAACCTTATAGTGCGAATGACCCAATATCCTCGCGCCAACACCCTGGTTATACGCAAAACCTACCGCACCCTTAAGGATTCCTGCTTTGCCGAGCTTAAATGGGCCATTAACCGCCTTGGAATGAACGGCCTTTGGGAGGTTAAAGAGTCGCCCCTTGAGATGACCTATCGAAAAACGGGGCAAAAAATTCTCTTTCGTGGCCTTGACGACCCCTTAAAGGTTACCTCGGTAACGGTAGAGACGGGCGCCCTTTGTTGGCTGTGGCTTGAAGAGGCCTATGAAATCGAAAACAGTGCCGATTTTGATATGATAAACGAATCTATCCGCGGCGGTGTGGGTGAAGATTTGTTTAAGCAAATCACCATCACCTTTAACCCGTGGAACGAGCATCATTGGCTTAAGGCAAGGTTTTTCGACGCGCCGGACGACCCCGACGTTTTGGCCATTACCACCAACTATACCTGTAACGAATGGCTCGACCAATCAGACCTTAAGCTGTTTGAGCAAATGAAGCAGCGTGACCCTCGCCGTTATGCGGTGGCAGGGCTTGGCGATTGGGGTGTGGCCGAAGGGCTGGTTTTTGAGCGGTGGCAGGTGCAAAGCTTTGACCCCCTATCGTTAAAAAATCGCGAGGGTGTGCGCCACGTTTTTGGCCTCGATTACGGCTACACCAACGACCCCACCGCCTTTATTGCAATGGGTGTGGATGAAGAAAACAAGCGGATTTATATTTATGACGAGCTGTATGAAAAGCGTTTGCTTAACAGCGATATTGTTGCCCGTATAAAAAAGCTGGGCTACGGCAAAGAGCGCATCGTTGCCGATTCAGCCGAGCCCAAAACCAACGATACCCTGCGGCGGGAGGGGCTGCGAATTGTAAGCAGCGTAAAAGGCGCCGACAGCATCCGCTCGGGCATTCAGCAGCTGCTGGAGTACGAGCTTATAGTGCATCCCCGTTGCAAAAACACCGTGGCCGAGCTGTCGGGCTACACCTGGCAGACCGACCGGGAGGGCAAACCCACCGGTTACCCTAAAGACAGCGACAACCACCTGATGGATGCAATGCGCTATGCAATGCAAGGCGTGCGCCCCATAAGGGCGACTGCCCCCTTAAGAGGGGCCAAACCACTTACAGGCGTAACCGCCGAAGATATTAAAGGAGGATGGAAATGACGTACCTTTTAATTACGGTCAGTTGCCTTTGCACCGCCATAATATGCGCCCTTATTTTTGGGGTTGGATATTATTTCGGCCGCAAAGAAAACAAAGGGGCAAAGCCCAAAACAACCGATACCTCACGCCAAGACCGCGAGGCCAAAATTAAGCAGCAGCAAATGCAAAATTTTTGGAGCTACAACGGTGACCAACAGCAAGACCCCGCTGAAGGGGCGGTTTAATATATCCCTCGCCATGGGAAAGGAGTAAGCACAATGAACGAAGAAAAAATCACAAGCGGCAGCCAAGAGGTCGCCATCCCATCGGTTGCCGACGACACATCAGATGAGGGCCTTTGCCCATCCGCCGATAGGGTGCCTGCCACAGCACCGTCGGAGGACGAGCAGCAGCCCCATCGCGACGGCCAAAGCTATATGACCACGCTGTATAATCACAAAACCCATCAGTTCGACCGTGACCAGGCCGAAAAACTGGTGCAGATAGGGTTATACTCCGAGCCCCACCTTAAACGGCTCAGGTATCTTGCACGGCTTTCGGGTGAAGAGGGGGTAAAGGAGCTTTTGAACAAGCTGATTACCGACGGTGAGCAACGCTTTGCCACCGATATTCAATCAAAAATAAGTGACCCCGAGTTAGCACACCGAATAGCCCAAAGCGAGTTGTCGCGGTTGCGTGAGGATGCTCCCACCGATGACCTTGAGCAAAACGTGGCTCAAAGCAAGGATGCCCTTAACCGAAGATTGGCAGAAGAGTTTGTCGAGCTTCAGGGTGAGTTTTCACAGGTTGACAGCTTTGCGGCATTGCCCGTTGAGGTCAAACAGCAGGCGGCCGAGGAGGGCGTGCCTCTTAAATACGCCTACGCGCTGTACGCCTGCCGTCAGCAGGCGTTGATTACCGCCGCCCAAAAGCAGCAAGAGGCGGCATCAACCGCCGCGACCCATTCGCTTAAAAGCGAGGCGTCCGACGGCACAAGCCCCGAAATGGCCAACGTTTACAAGGCCCTTTGGGGAGAGTATTAAATTTAAGGAGAATTTTTATTTATGGCAAACAATTTTGTATTTCACAGCAAGCTCGACGGTGAGCTTGACAAAATGGTTGCGGCAAAGGCCGCAACCGGCTTTTTCGGTGACGGCGGCATGGTAGCCAAGTTCACCGGCACCAAGACCGTTCTTATTGACGACGTTGAAATGGATGGCTTGGGCGATTACGACCGCGAAAGCGGCTTCCCCAAGGGTGCCGTCAAAATCAATCAGTCATCCTACGAGCTGGCTATGGAGCGCGGCACCACCTTTACCATTGACCGTCTTGATGCAGAAGAGGCAGGCCTTGATAATCTGCCTGCACGCCTTTCGGGCAAAGCAGGCGAGTTTGTGCGCACCCAGGTAGTGCCCGAGGTTGACGCCTACGCTCTGTCAAAGCTTTACTCTATTGCCGCCGATAACAACCAGCTTATCGGTGAGGGCGTAGAGCTTGAAAACCACTCTGTAGCCATTCTTACCGAAGCTATCAATGCAGTAGGCGAGGCATACAGTGAAGACGAAGACCTTATTGCCTTCGTTGACCCCACCTTCTACGCCGACCTTATGAGCACCGACGAGCTTACCCGCCGTATCGATATTTCCGATTTCAGCAAGGGTGAGGTAAGCACCAAGGTTAAAAGCTTTAACGATTGCCCCATTATTCGTGTTCCCGCTGCCCGTATGAAGAGCGAGTACACCTATAACGACGGCAGCGATAAGTTTGGCTTTGCGCCTGCCGAGGGTGCCAAAAACGTGGGCTGCATCGTTCTTCCCCGCAAGGTGGTTAACCGCGTTATGAAGACCCAGAAGATGCGCTTTTGGACTCCCGATCAAAACATTGATTTGGATGCTTACAAGCTTGATTTCCGCTTCGTTTACGACTTCTTGGTCAAAAAATCCGCCCTTAACACCGTATATGCCTACGCTTATTAATTAAGGGATTACTTCTGCTCCGGCGTTTTTGGCTGATGCCGAAGGCGTCGGAGCTATTTTAAATAAACGGAGGTAAATATGAAAACAACCAAAAACACACCTTCACAGGTGTTTAAGCAATACGAATCAGGGGTCAGTTATAAAGGCAACCTGGGCGAAAAGGGGCTTTACGAGCAGTCAAAGCGTAACGAGCGCTTTTACGTGGGTGACCAATGGCACGGGGCCAAGTGTGGCGCCGATCGCCCCCTTGTTCGCCACAACGTTATTAAGCGTATAGGCGATTTTAAGCAATCCTTCATCGTGTCGTCACCCATTTCGGTCAGCTTTTCGGCAGAGGGAGTTTCCTCCTCTGCGGCAGGGGCAGAGCAGTACGATGCTTTG
>JAZQSG010000112.1:0-6968 GCA_045630025.1 Acutalibacteraceae bacterium | reverse complement strand
GCTTGTTGTTAAGGCAGTTGGCAATCATAAGGGGAATAAGTTTTTCGGGGAAGTGATAGGGACCGTAGTTGTTAGAGCAACGGCTTATGGTAACGGGCAGGCCGTAGGTGCGGTGATAGGCAAGCACCAAAAGGTCGGCAGCCGCCTTGCTTGATGAATAGGGGCTGCTGGTGTGAATGGGGGTCTGCTCGGTAAAAAACAAATCGGGTCGGTCAAGGGGCAAATCGCCGTAAACCTCGTCGGTTGAAACCTGGTGATAGCGCGCTATGCCATATTTGCGGCAGGCATCCATCAGCACGGCGGTGCCCATGATGTTGGTGCGCAAAAACACGTCGGGATTTTCGATAGAGCGGTCAACGTGGCTTTCGGCGGCAAAGTTTACCACCACGTTGGGTTGCTCTTTTTCAAAAATTTCATAAATGCCGTCGCGGTCGCAAATATCTGTTTTGTAAAACACAAAGTTGGGGTTGTTCATCGCCTCTGCAAGGGTAGACATATTGCCTGCATAGGTTAATACATCTATGCACACAATGCGATAATCGGGGTGGGCCGACAGCATATGATAAACAAAGTTTGAGCCGATAAAGCCCGCTCCGCCCGTAACAATAAGGGTCATAACCGAAACCTCTTTCTTTTAATAGATAACCTTGCCATCGGCAACCTTAAGCAAGTGCTCGCCATAGGGCGATTTGCCGTAAAGGGCGGCTGTGCTGCGTAATTGCTCGCAGGTAATCCATCCGTTGCGATAGGCAATTTCTTCGGGTGCGGATATTTTAACACCCTGGCGCTTTTCAACCATTTGAACAAAGGCGCCCGCTTCTAAAAGACTGTCCATAGTGCCGGTATCAAGCCAGGCAAAGCCGCGACCCAAAATTTCGGCGCGCAAAGCGTTTTGCTCAAGATAGATACCGTTAAGGGAGGTGATTTCAAGCTCGCCTCGAGCAGAGGGCTTAACCTTGGCCGCAAGCTCTGCCACACCCTTGGGATAAAAGTAAAGCCCCGTAATGCAATAGTTTGATTTTGGGTTTTCGGGCTTTTCTTCAACCGACAGCACCTTGTAATCTTTATCAAATTCCATAATTCCAAAGCGGTGGGGGTCGTTTACGTAATAGCCAAAAATGGTGGCGTAGCCCTTTTCGGCATTTTCTACCGCATTTTTAAGTCGGCTTATAAAGCCGCCGCCGTAAAAAATATTGTCGCCCAAAATCATTGCGCAGGGCTCGTCGCCAATAAAATCTTTGCCCAAAATAAAGGCCTGAGCCAATCCGTCGGGAGAGGGCTGCACCACATAGCTTAAATTGATTCCGTAGCGGCTGCCGTCACCCAAAAGGCGCTCAAAATTAGGCAGATCCTCGGGGGTTGAGATTATAAGAATATCTTTGATGCCTGCAAGCATCAGGGTTGAAAGGGGATAAAAAATCATGGGCTTGTCGTAAACGGGCAAAAGCTGTTTAGACGCCACCATAGTTAAGGGATAAAGGCGGGTGCCTGCACCCCCTGCAAGAATTATACCTTTCATACGTTTCCTCCATTAAGCCGCATTCCGCAATATTCAAGCATATGAACGGGAGACAGCTGCGCTTTATAATTATAGTCGAAAGCCGTTGCGGTTTTAACAAAATCAAGGTCAATATCCATAGCGTTGGTAAAGACCGAAATGCCGTGGGGTGAATAAAAGGGCGCCCCAACCACCTCGGGGTTGTTGGTTAGCATTTTGCGGTCGTACATAATGGCCTCGCAGGCGCGAAGGGTATAGCCGTGACCGCCCTTTTGCATAACCTCAAGCAGACATTTTGACGCCTTTATGCGCTGCAAATTTTCTATATAAGGCATTTTATCTATATAGTTAATTTTATCGGTCATACGCCGCTTATCCTCAGGCACGCCCGTTATGTGAAAATCGCATTTTAAGCCGGCGCCGTCAAGCCGCTCAAAGGCCGCCAAAATATCCTCAAGGCGGTCCTTTGCCTTGCCCACAAAATAAACGTCGCTGGGTTTAATATCGCTGCTTTCGGGCAGGGGATAGCTTGAGTAAACCAAGGGGTAATATTCAAGCCCGTACTCTTTGGCATCCTGCTGGTCAAAGGAAAGTACCAAATCAAAACGCCGTTTAATTTCGTCAACGGGCACGTCGGGGCAATGGGCAACCATATCCTGATAATGGCAAACGAACTTTGCGTCGGGATAGTGCTTTTTCAGATAATCAAGCAGCCCGTATTTGATAAGGTAGCACCTGCGAATAAAAAATATAAAGCAGATGGGCCGCTCCTCTTTAAATTTGTGGCGAAACATCATGGGGTTCCAGATGCTTTTAAAGGGCATATCGAATTTGCGGTTTAAAATCCCCGAAAAATGGGTCTTGTATAAAAAGGTGAGCAGGCGGCTGTTACTGTGTATGGGCTTGCAAAGGTAAAGGGCGTTATCAAGCCCGTTTATATCGTTATAGGGTATGGTATAAAAATCGTTGGCATAGCCGAAAATAACGTAATTATAGCCGTAATCCTTCACCCTGCTCACCGCCTTTTGCACATAAATTTCCTTTTTAATAATAGTACAAATTTTCTCTATTGTCAATAAAAAGCCACTTGACAAAGGGGCAAAGACAATTAATAATTAACCCCAAAGGGGGATGACTATGAAAAAACGCTTACCATACGTTATAGCAACGGTAATAATATTTGTAACAGAGCTGCTTATTGCTATTTACGTAAAGGATAAAATTATAAGGCCCTACGTGGGCGACGTGTTGGTTACGGCACTGCTTTGCACCATGGTAAAAAGCGTGTACGTAAAGCCCATTAAAGGGCTGTGGCTGTGGGTGTTTGCCTTTAGCGTTTGCGTTGAGGTAACCCAATATTTTCACCTGGCCGACCTGCTGGGCATTAAAAACACGGTTATAAGAATAATAATGGGCGGCAGCTTTTCGTTTATAGATCTTTTGTGCTATTTTGTTGGTTGCCTTGGATTTATGCTTGTGGAAAAGGCGTGGCAAAAAAGAAGGCATAACTAACGCTTTTTCTTGACAAAAGGCGGCGTTTAATTCATAATAAAAGGGTAAACGATTTGAATTTACACCGACTTTTTCGGAGGATAATATGAAAAAGATTTCTACCAACACCCTGCGGCGACTGCCTCGCTATTACCGTCTGCTTGACGAGATGGTAAAATCGGGTCAAGACAAAACCTCGTCGGGCAAGCTGGCCAAAATAATGGGCCTTAACGCCAGCCAGATAAGAAACGACCTTAACTGCTTTGGCGGCTTTGGTCAGCAGGGCTACGGCTACAACACCCTTATGTTAAGAGACGAGATTGGTCGCCTTTTGGGTCACGACCGTCATTTTGGCTGCATTGTTATCGGTGCGGGCAATTTGGGTCGCGCACTTATATCTCATATTAATTTTAAAGATTTGGGCTATCGCCTTGTAGGCGTTTTTGACAGCAACGAGGCCTTTGCAGGTCAGATGGTGTCGGGTATGCCCATACGCCACATCAGCGGCCTTGACGATTTTTGCCGCCTTGAAAAACCCACGGTGGCCGTTATTTGCGTGCCTAAAGAGGCAACCCGCGATATAGGCGAGCAGCTTTATCGCCTTGGGGTAAAGGCGTTGTGGAATTTCAGCCCCTACGATCTTAGTGTAGAGCTGCCCGACGTTATTGTTGAAAACGTTCACCTTGAAGACAGCTTGATGGCCTTGGGCTACAAAATTCAAGAAAAGCTTTATCCCGACGAGCTGTTTATCTCTTTTGACAAATAATCTTTGAAACGAGGCATTTTTATGAGCGAAAAAGCAAATCGCTATCATTTGCTTGATGAAATACGCGGTCTTGCCATTTTGTGTATGGTTTTCTTTCACGGCTTTTACCTGATGGGCGAGATTTTTAACTGGGGCATAGGCGGCAAGCTGCTTAACTTCTTTATGCCGGCCGAGCCCTTTTTTGCTTGCCTTTTTATTGCTATGTCGGGCATAAGCAGTCGGCTTTCAAAAAACAACGCACTGCGCGGCGCCAAGCTGCTTGTAATTGCAACCCTGGTTACCATGGTCACCTACGGTATGCAGCTTGCAGGGGTGCAGGGCGTGGTTATTTGGTTTGGAATTTTGCATCTTTTGGCGGTTTCAATGCTTTTTTATGCCGCCACCGAAAGGGTGTTAAGCAAAATTCCTATTGTAATCGTGGTTGTAGTGTCCGCCCTGCTTTTTGCCCTTACCTATAATCTTGAGATGGGCTACCTTGGCTTTGGCAAGTGGACCTATGAGCTGCCTGCCATCGTTTCCTTTAACCGTCAGCTTTATCCCTTTGGCATTACCTCTCCCGGCTTTTTCTCGGCCGATTATTTTCCCGTATTTCCTTGGATGTTTGTTTTTATTGCAGGCACGGCTATCGGCAAGCCCTTTGGGGAGGGAAGAGTGCCCAAATTTTTCAGCGGCCGCCACGTTCCGTTTTTCGCATTTTGCGGTCGGCATTCCCTTATTATTTATCTTGCCCACCAGCCCGTTTTGTACGGAATATTCTTCTTAATCAATAAAATAATCTGAAAAAACGATAATTTGTTATTGACAAACGATAACAAGCGTGTTATTATACTGCCAAAGGGAGCATTCTCTTTGGCAGCTTTATTTTTTATAATCCTATTTCAGGAAGGGACGAATTTTATGATTAAAAGCAAATGGTCAGCCATAATAACCGCAATACTGTGCTTGATGATTTTTGTGGCGCTTATAGTAATGATAGCCGTTATGCCCTCTATAGCCGATTGGTACTATAATACCCTTCGCAAGGGTGCCGCAGGGGATGGCAAGCCCTTGCTTTACGCCTTTTATTGTTGCGTGCCTGCCGCTTTTTTGGCAATATACCATATAATAAGGTTAATGCTGAATATTCAAAAGGGCCAAGTATTTGAGCTTAGAAACGTTACCCATTTAAGATTTTTATCCTGGTGCTGTGCCTACGTGGCCGTTGTAACCTTTGTGGCAGGCATATTTTATTTGCCCCTCTTTATTATCAGCTTTGCCGCGGTGTTTGTTTGCTTGTGTATAAGGGTGCTGCGCCTTGTTTTGGCAGAAGCGGTTGAGATTAAAAACGAAAACGAACTTACCATATAGGAAGGTATATTATGAGAATTGTTGTTAACCTTGACGTTATGATGGCAAAGCGCAAAATATCATCGGGTGAGTTGGCTAAAAAAATAGATTTAACCCCTGCCAATTTGTCTATTCTTAAAATGGGAAAGGCAAAGGCGGTGCGCTTTTCTACCCTATGCGCCCTGTGCGAGGCACTTGATTGCCAGCCGGGCGATATTCTTGAGTTCAGAAAGGATGAGGATGATGAGTGATTTAAACAACAACCCTTCTTTGCTGCAAGAGGAGGCCCCCGCACCAATAGAAATATTAAGGGTGCCCACCAAGGGCAAAGACCTTGTGTTTGCCATTTTCTTTTTGATTTTCGGCATTTTGTGGGTCGATTTTTCGCTGTTTGGCGGCTTTGACCTGGGCTATACCATTTCGGGCTGTTTGCTTGGCGCGCTGTCGGTTATATATCCTATGACCCGTCATCGTCTGTCCCTTTTCGGCACCTTTTACGCCACCTGCTCGTTGGCTATAAGCGCCACCTTTTTTCTTTACACAAGCCCCTTTGCAAAGTTTGTGCTGTTTTTGTGGTCTTTCTTTTTAATGGTGCTTGCCCTAATTAACAACACCCGCATTGCCCGCCGCGGCTGGAAGCAGCTGGGGGATGCCTTTAAGCAGATTTTTGCCGTGCCCTTCAGATGGGTGGGCAACACCTTTGCCTCTTTGTTTTACACCGAAAGCGCCGACACCAAAAAGAAGGCAGGCGGCGTGTTTATCGGCTTGGCCTGCTCTTTGCCCGTGCTTTTCATAGTGGTGCCCATTTTAAGCTCTTCCGACGCTGCCTTTGAGGCGCTTATTAACAATATTTTTGCCGACGGCGTGGGCAGAGTTATCTTTTCTTTGATTTTGGGCGTAACCCTTTTCGGCTTGATTTTTGCATCTGTTTTTGCGGCCACCCACGGTTTGGTAAAGGGTGACGACAAGGCCGACCCCGAAAAGAAAGAAAAGGGCGTTGCAGCTACCCCCGTAGTTGCCTTTTTAAGTATGTTTGCTGCCGTTTATACCGTTTATCTTTTGTCGCAGCTTGCCTATTTCTTTAACGCTTTTTCAGGAATTTTGCCCGAAAACTTTACCCTGTCGGCATATGCCAGACGCGGCTTTTTCGAGATGGCGGTTATATGTGCCATCAACCTTTTGATGATAAGCGTTTCTTTGCTGCTTTGCAAAAAGGATGCAAAGGGCAACCGCCCCTTGTCGGTGCGCCTGCTGTGCTTGTTTATTTGTTTGTTTTCGCTTGTAATCGTGTCAACCGTTGTGGGCAAGCTGGTGCTTTATATGGGTGAGCACGGGCTTACCGAGCTTAGAGTTTACACCACGCTGTTTTGCGTTTGCGCCGCCATTGTTATCATTTGCGTTGCCATTCGTCTTTTTGTACGCCGCTTTGCATATTTCAGAGTGGCGGTGGCAATTTTGGCTCTTATTTCGGTTGTGGTGGCCAACGCCGACGTTAACACCACCATTGCAAGATACAACACCGAAAATTACTTAAACGGTCGCCTTGAAAGTGTTGACGTTTACTATCTTGGTCAGCTTGGCACGGCGGCGGTGCCTCAGCTTATAGAACTGCTTGACTGCGGCGAGTATGATGTTGAGCGCTCGGCTGCAACTACATTGTATTATAATTTTTACGAATACGGACCTGAAGAAAAAAAGCGGGATAATTACAACGATTTCAGAGAGTATAACGCTGAAAATGCCCGTGCCCAAGAGCTTATTCAAGAGCATTGGTCTGAAATTATAAACAAAAACCGCACCTGATTTTGATAAAAAAAGACGTGAAGCAATGCTTCACGTCTTTTTGTTGTATAACGAAAACCACGCGATAGTCGCGTGGTTCAAAAG
>JAZQSG010000111.1:0-2470 GCA_045630025.1 Acutalibacteraceae bacterium | reverse complement strand
GTATCCCTTAACCGCCTTAAGGGGTGTATACGCCGCCGACAGCATAGTTAAGGCAACCAACGTGGTGGTTGAAAGAAAATAATATAATGTTGATTTTTCCCGCTTTCGGTGGTATTATATTATTCGTTGATAAATCTTTTTTGAACGGAGCGATTATATGAGCGAATGTACTCACGATTGCAGCACCTGCAGCCAAAACTGCAGCGAGCGCAAACCGGAAAGCTTATTGGAAAATTTGCATGAAATGTCAACCGTGCGCAAGGTTATTGCCGTTGTTTCAGGCAAGGGCGGCGTTGGCAAAAGTCTTGTAACCACCTTAATGTCGGTGCTCAGCCAGCGCAAAGGGCTTAACACCGCCATTCTTGATGCAGATATTACGGGTCCCTCAATTCCCACTGCTTTTGGCGTTAAGGAAAAGGCACAGGGCAGCGAGATAGGTCTTTTACCCGCCGTTACCAAATCGGGCATTCAACTTATGTCGGTTAATTTGTTGCTTGGCAACGAAACCGACCCCGTGGTTTGGCGCGGCCCTGTTATTGCAGGGGCTGTAAAGCAGTTTTGGACCGACGTTATCTGGAACGACGTTGACTTTATGTTTGTTGATATGCCTCCCGGCACCGGTGACGTTCCCCTTACCGTATTTCAGTCTATTCCCGTTGACGGCATTATTATCGTTACCTCGCCCCAAGAGCTGGTTAGTATGATAGTTGAAAAGGCAGTAAAAATGGCCGAGCTGATGAACGTGCCGATTTTGGGCCTTGTTGAAAATATGAGCTACTTTAAGTGCGACGAGTGCGGTAAAGAGCACTACATCTACGGCCAAAGCCACCTTGAAGAGCTGGCCGAAAAGCACTCTATCCCCTGCGTTGCCCGCATTCCCATTGACCCTGCCCTGGCAAAGGTGGTCGACGGCGGACTTATAGAGCT
This sequence comes from Acutalibacteraceae bacterium, assembly GCA_045630025.1. GTDB lineage: Bacteria > Bacillota > Clostridia > Oscillospirales > Acutalibacteraceae > RGIG2206. Next base: position 1,543 of record JAZQSG010000111.1, on the reverse strand, counting down.
TTTTGAGGGCGAATGCCTTGACGGAATGAGCGACTATATTGAGCAAGCATCGGCCGATTAATAAAATTAAAAGCAGTTATCACAACGATAACTGCTTTTTGTTTTTCACTGATTTTACAGCAACTCAACCTCGCCCAAAAGGGTGCTTATGATATATTCATCCTTAAACTCACGAAGCTTTGCCATATGGGGCTGCTCAATATGAATCTGCTGATGCTCTTTTGATTGCCACTGCTCAATAAGCAGCAGCTCGTTGGGATCTTTTTCAGATAAATAATAGTCATAGCGGATGCAGCCGTCCTCTGCCAGTATGGCGTCAAGTATGCCCTCACGCTTTACCCTTTCTATAAAGAGCAGGCGCTTTTGGGGTAAGCAATCAAATTTTACGTAGATAGTATACATTTTCGTTCTCCTTTTAGGGCAATACATTGCCTGCACTTCGGTAAATTTCGTACCACTCTTCACGGGTTAAGACCACCTCTGTGGCCTTAATGCTGTCAAGTAATCGGGTTTTGTTGGTGGTGCCTGTAACGGGCTGCATCTTTGCAGGGTGGCGCAAAATCCACGCTATTGCGATAGCCGTCTTGCTGACGGAATATTTGTCGGCAAGGGCTTGCAGGCATTCGTTAAGCTGAGGGAACTTGTCGTTATCTATAAAGCAACCCTCGAAAAAGCCGTATTGCATAGGCGACCAGGGCTGAATGGTAATATCGTTAAGTCGGCAATAATCCAGCACGCCGCCGTCGCGATTAACCGCCGATTGGTTATACATATTAACGTTGATGCCCGACTGAAGCATAGACGAGTGCATTATGCCAAACTGAAGCTGATTGGCGCAAATAGGCATATCAAGCGAGCGCTGCAGCAGCTGCATTTGGGCAGGATTTTGATTTGAAACGCCAAAATGGCGCACCTTGCCCTGCTCTTTCAGCTTGTCAAAGGCGCGGGCAATCTCTTGGGGCTCGGCAAGGGCGTCGGGGCGATGCAACAGCAAAAGGTCAATATATTCGGTTTTAAGGCGCTTAAGTGACCCCTCTACCGAGCTGATAATATGCTCGTAAGAAAAGTCAAACATCTTGCCCGGCACAATGCCGCACTTGGTTTGAATTATAATATCTTCTCTGTTAACGTGGGCTATGGCCTCGCCAAATACCGACTCGCATTTGCCGCCACCGTAAATATCGGCGTGGTCAAAAAAGTTTGCCCCCTCTGACAGCGCCAGCTCCACAAAGCTTTGGGCCTCGGCGGCAGACATTTGACCGATGCGCATACACCCTACCGCAAGGGTTGGCACCTCGAGCCCGCTTTTTCCCAATGGAATTTTGTACATACAGCCACTCCTCTCTTTTTAGCCATTATAATGGTTATGGTTAGTCGAAACAAACTTGTTTCGACACAAAACCTTTGATTTTGCGGCAAATTTTCTTTGAAAATTTGTCCATATCCATTGCAATGAATGTTGTGCAAAATTAAATCATAGAATTTAATTTTGCTATATCCACTTAAAAAGTGGCTTGTCGAAGCGCTTTCAAGCGTTTCGACA
>JAZQSG010000110.1:0-4113 GCA_045630025.1 Acutalibacteraceae bacterium | reverse complement strand
GGTTAAAGATACCTCTTCAACCGCTTCTACTGAAACATCAAGCGCAGTTGTTGTTGAAAAGCCCGTTGTAAAGATTATGCCCCTTGGCGATTCTTTAACCCAGGGCGGTCAGCATAAGACAAGCGCTTATCGAGGATTCTTGTCTGAAATGCTTACCGAGGGTGGCTATAACACCGAGTTTGTTGGCTGCCACGATTGGTCAGATGATTCTATAAAAGATGGTAATGTTATGCACTCCGGTTTTGGTGGCGCAACAACCTATTCTTTAGCCAACGCATTGCCCAGTATGGCTAAATGTGACCCTGATATTGTTTTGCTTATGATTGGCCGCAACGATATTACCGAAGGCACCAATCCTACCAATTTGGTAGATTATATCAATAAGCATCTTGTTCAAGAGCTTTACAAAATGTTCCCCGACGTACATATTTTCGTTGCTTCTGTTCCTGTAATTCGCAATATGTCAGCGGAAGAACTAAAGCTTGATTCTGACACCAAGTATGCTCCTAAAATCAAAGAGTACGTTGAAGGCCAAAAAGCAGCAGGTAAAAAGATCGATTTTGTTGATATGAGCGTTTCTTATACCAACCTTACCTGGGAAGATTTTACTGCAGAAGATTTTGTTCATCCTCAACCCGAGGGTTACAAAAAGATAGCAAAGCGTTGGTATGACTGCATTACAGATAAGATTACCGAAATAGCAGATTCTAAAACTGCAGCATAATTATTTATTAAGACCGTGCAGTACATGCGCGGTCTTGTGCTTTTGGAGGATCTATATATGAACATTAGAAAAATTTTAGCATTATCAATTTCTTTAATCGTTTTGCTTACTTTTGCTGCATGTGGAAATGACAGCGGTGCAACATCAAAAACTTCGTCACAGTCGTCTGCATCTTCAGAGATAAATTCTAACAGCAATGATAATTCTTCTGCAAATTCGAACGAAACCTCCAGTAAAGAAGAGAAAAAGCCATTGGTTAAAATTTTGCCTTTGGGTGATTCTCTTACTGCCGGTGGTGACTATAAAACAGGCGATAATCCCAATCTTATAAAATCCAGCAGTTCTTATCGCAGTTTTCTTTCCGAAATGCTGAATGAAGGTGGTTACAACACTAAGTTTGTTGGTGTTCGCAACTCCGGTTCGTCTGCTATAAAGAATGGCGATGTTATGCACTCCGGGTATGGTGGTATTGAAACCTACACTTTATCTGACAAATTATCATCTATGGCTGAGTGTGATCCTGACATCATTTTACTTATGATCGGCCGCAATGATATGACCGAAGGCACCAACCCTGACAACTTGGTTACCTTTATAGATACATATCTTGTTCAGAAGATTTATAAAATGTTTCCTGATGTTCATATTTTTCTCGCTTCTGTTCCCGCAATTCGTGATAGAGAAGCTGAAAGTTTAAATATTAAATCAGACACTGATTATGCGCCAAAAATAAATGAGTATGTTGTTGAAAAGAAAAAATCCGGCGCAAATATAGATTTTGTAGATATGAGTGCTTCAGTAATCGGCCTTGTTTGGGAAGATTTTACTATTGAAGATTTTGTTCATCCACAGCCGTCGGGATATGAAAAGATTGCAAAACGTTGGTATGACTGCATTACAGATAAGATTACCGAAATAGCAGATTCTAAAGCTGCCGAATAATTAACATAAATACCGTGAAACGATTATCAGTCTTGTTTTGGAGGATATGTATATATGAGTAGTAAAAAATTAATTGTATTTATCGTCACTGTTGTTTTATTGTTAAGCTTTGTCAGCTGTGGTGATAATATTACTGAAAGCTCAAAAACAGATATATCATCTGCTTTAGATTCATCTGAAAACAGCGTAAATTCAACTACAAGCAGATTATCCAGTTATCAGTTTGTTCAGCAAACTAAGGTTAAAATTATGCCTCTTGGCGATTCCTTAACCCAAGGAGGTCAGCACAAAACCAGTGCTTACCGAGGATTTTTATCTACAATGCTGAAGGAAGGCGGACAAAACTCTGTTTTTGTTGGCTGCCACAACTGGTCTTATGATTCTATAAGGGATGGCAACTGGTATCATTCCGGCTTTGGCGGTGCAACTGCTGAATCTCTTTCAGGTGCTTTGCCCGATATGGTCGATTGTGATGCTGATATTGTTTTGTTGATGATTGGAAGAAATGATAACACACATGGAGTATCAGCTGCTGACACAGTTAAAAATATTGACGAGCTTCTTGTTGAAAAGCTTTATAAAATGTATCCCGGCGTACATATCTTTTTGGCAAATCCTCCTCCTTGCAGACATTATAACGGGGCAGAGACCTTGCTTCTTGATGACAATATAATGAAAACGTTTTTACCCGCTTATCGTGAATACGTTGAACAAAAGAAAGCTGCGGGTTATAAAATTGATTTCGTAGAAATGACTGCTGAATCAACAGGAATTGTATGGTCAGACTTTACCGCAGAAGATTTTTGCCATCCTCTGCCTGATGGCTATGAAAAGATTGCCAAGGTATGGTATGCTGCTATAAAAGATACCGTTGATCAAATTCAAAAAGAAAAAGAAGCAGAACTTAGCAAACAATAGACCTTTTTTGCAGTAAATTAGACTATATTTGCTTACAATATTGATTTTTGCTGGATATACTATATAATTTTAGTATAATATATAGACATTAATTGGAGGCAATTATGAAAGATATTATGTATGCAGGAATAATCGGCTTTGGCGCCGAGGGCGATTCACACAGAGCTTTAATTGAAAAAGTTGAAGGTCTTGAATTGGCCGGTATATACGACATAAAAGAAGAACGCCGTGAATATGCTCGTGAAAAGGGCGTTCACGTTTATAACGATTATGCTGAAATGCTTGCAGACCCCAAAATTGATATTATAGTTATTGCTACCCCCAACGATCTTCATAAGCCGATGTCTATTGATGCTATGCATGCAGGCAAAAACGTTATTTGCGAAAAGCCCGTTATGTTAAACAGCACCGAACTTGAAGAGGTTTTGCAGGTTCAAAAGGAAACGGGTAAGGTTTTTGTTGTTTATCAAAACCGCCGTTGGGACAGAGATTATCTTGCTATGAAGCAGCTTTATGAAAGCGGCAAAATGGGCGATGTTTTTAGAATTGAAAACAGAGTTCACGGTTCTCGCGGCATCCCCGGCGATTGGCGCCAATACCCCGAATTTGGTGGCGGTATGATATTTGACTGGGGCGTTCACATTCTTGATCAAATGGTGCTTTTGGTTGGCGAAAAAATTAAAAGTGTTTACTGCACGGTTGATCACGTTACCAACGAGCTTGTTGATGACGGCTTTAACATTAAATTGATATTCGAAAACGGCGTTGAGGCAGTTCTTGAGGTTGGTACCAGCAATTTCATTGCGTTGCCCCGTTGGTATATGCTTGGCAGAAACGGCAGTGCCGTTATTCGCGGTTGGGACGTTTTCGACAGCAACGTTGTAATTGCAGAAGAGCTTGATAACACCACCATTGTTCCTGTAATTACTGCGTCGGGCATTACCAAAACCATGGCCCCTCGCAATCCTGACCAATACAAAACCTACCCCCTCGATATTCCGGAATCCGACCTGCGAAACTACTATTATAACGTTATGGCTGCATGCCGTGGCGAGGAAGAACAAATTGTTCGCAACGACCAAGTTATGCGGATAATGAAGCTTATGGAAGCTGCTATTGAATCAGCTCGAGATAATAAGGTTGTGTATTTTGAATAATGCTTGCATTTATGTTTGTTTTGTGATAGAATTGTATGCATAAAATATTGGAGGTTAATTTATATGTTTAATTATTTGATTCTTGCTGAAGGTTCAGCAAATCAGAACCCTGATCAAACTGGCGGTGGCTGGTTGCCAATCGTATTTTTGGTAATAATGATAGCCGTTATGTACTTTGTTATGATTCGTCCTCAGCGTAAACAGCAAAAAGCTGAAGCAAAAATGCGTAATGAGTTACAAATTGGTGACGAGATAATTACCATCGGCGGCATTTTTGGTCGCGTTGTTTCTCTTAAAGATGACAGCATTATTATTGAGTCTTCCGGTGATCGCTCCAAGATTCAGATTTCAAGAACCGCTGTTTCTCAGAAT
>JAZQSG010000109.1:0-13402 GCA_045630025.1 Acutalibacteraceae bacterium | reverse complement strand
CAAAAACCCCCGTCACTATGCATAGTGACGGTGGTTTGTTTTTATTCATATTCTACTACGTCGGCCCACTTAAGCAAAAATTCTCTTTCTTCCGGCTTGCCCTTTACCGACTGGCTTGCGGCAACAATGGGCATCCACTTTTGAACGTACTGACGGGCAGTATCGCTCTTTTTGCAGAAAAGGTCAAGATATTTTTTTGCCAACTCCTCTTTGCCCTGCAAACAGAAAATCAGATAGGTGCGGGCAACATCGGCAGAGGCATTACCCTGGGTAGCGTGTGCCCAATCAATAATATAGGGCACGCCGTCGGGGGTAATAATTACGTTAGAGGGACGAAAATCGCCATGGCACACCTTTTTGTGCTTGGGCATTCCCTCAAGACGGGTGTGCAGCTCGTAACGGGTGGTTGCATCCAAATTTGCCTCGCTGATTTTGCGGTTCATCTTATCCTTCAGCTTGGTAAGGTTGGGGCAATCGGCAGCGTGTGCCTGCATTTGCAGGTCAACCAACAGCTCAAGATACTCGTCGGTCTTTTCGGGGTGCTCGGTCATCAGCTTTTCAAGGTTGTCGCCCTCTATATAGGTATAGGCGATAGCCCACTTGCCCTCAACGGTAAGCACCTCTTGCAAACGGGGAGTGTTAAGCCCCGTCTCTTCAACTCTTGCCTGGTTAAGGGCCTCGTTAAGCACGTCGGCCTTTGAGTAGCTGCTATCAAAAACCTTGTAGCAAAGCTCGCCGTCACGGTAAATGGTTTTGCCGTCTTGGTTGTAAATGACGTTGTTTAAATTCATAACAAATCCTCCTTAAACCTTATCGTGCTTGCCGTGGTAAGCGTTGATATACATCTGCTTAATTTCGCTCATAAGGGGATAACGGGGGTTTGCGCCCGTGCACTGGTCGTCAAAGGCCTGCTCGGTCATCTCGTCAAGGCGAGCCATGAAATCCTGCTCGTCAATGCCGTATGCCTTAATAGAATCTTTAATGCCCACCTTGGCTTTAAGCTCGTTAATGGCGGCAATAAGTGCCTCAAGCTTATCCTCATCGGTTTCGCCCTTAAGGCCAAGAGCGGTTGCAACCTCGGCATAGCGGGCCAGGGTGTGGGGGTGATCGTATTGAGAGAAGGTGCCCATCTTGGTGGGTTTTTCATCGGCGTTAAAGCGGATAACCTGCTCTATCATAAGGGCGTTGGCAACGCCGTGGGGCAGGTGGTGGAAGGCGCCCAGCTTGTGTGCCATAGAGTGGCAAACGCCCAAAAACGCGTTGGCAAAGGCCATACCTGCGGTGGTGGCTGCGTTAGCCATCTTTTCACGGGCCTTAACGTCGGTCAAGCCGTTTTCGTAGGCGCGGGGCAGATACTCAAACACCGTCTGCAAGGATTTAATTGCCAAGCCGTCGGTATAATCGGTGGCCATAACAGAGGCGTATGCCTCAAGGGCGTGGGTAACGGCGTCTATACCGCTTGCGGCGGTAAGACCCTTGGGTGCAGACATATGCAGGTTGGTATCAACAATGGCCATATTGGGCAACAATTCGTAATCGGCAAGAGGATATTTTACACCGCTTACCTCGTCGGTAATAACGGCAAAGGGAGTAACCTCGGAGCCGGTACCTGCAGAGGTGGGAACGGCTATAAAATATGCCTTTTCGCCCATCTTGGGGAAGGTGTAAACGCGCTTTCTGATATCAATAAAGCGCATTGCCATATCCATAAAGTCAACCTCGGGGTGCTCGTAAAGTACCCACATAATTTTGGCGGCATCCATTGCCGAGCCGCCGCCCAGGGCGATAATAACATCGGGATTAAAGGCGGTCATCTGTGCGGCGCCTGCCTTGGCGCTGGCAAGGGTGGGGTCGGGCTCTACGTCAAAGAAGGTGGCGTGAGCAATGCCCATTTCGTCAAGCTTGTCGGTAATAACCTTGGTGTAACCGTTGTTGTAAAGGAAGCTGTCGGTTACGATAAAGGCGCGCTTTTTGCCCATAACGGCACGCAGCTCATCAAGAGCAACGGGCAAGCAGCCGGCTTTAATATAAATCTTTTCGGGGGCTCTGAACCACAGCATATTCTCTCTCCTCTCTGCAACGGTTTTGATGTTTAACAGGTGCTTTACGCCAACGTTTTCGCTGACTGAGTTGCCACCCCAAGAGCCGCAGCCCAAGGTAAGTGACGGAGCCAATTTAAAGTTATACAGGTCGCCTATGCCACCGTGAGACGAGGGGGTATTAACCAAAATGCGGCAGGTTTTCATTCGTGCTGCAAAGGCGTCAATTTTGGCGGTTTCGGTAACGGCGTTAAGATAAATAGACGAGGTGTGGCCATATCCGCCGTCGGCAACCAGCTGCTCGGCCTTGGCAAAGGCGTCGTCAATATCCTCTGCCTTATACATAGCCAAAACGGGAGACAGCTTTTCGTGGGCAAACTCTTCCGAAAGCTCTACGCTTTCAACCTCGCCGATAAGAATTTTAGTCTCTTCCGGCACGGTTACGCCTGCCAAAGCGGCAATGGTAGCGGCCTTTTGACCAACGATTTTAGCGTTAAGCGCGCCGTTAATCAAAATGGTCTTGCGCACCTTTTCGGTTTCGTCGGCGTTAAGGAAGTAGCAGCCGCGGGCGGCAAACTCGGCCTTAACGGCATCGTAAACCTCTTTCAAAATGATAACCGACTGTTCGGATGCACAAATCATACCGTTGTCGAAGGTTTTAGAGTGAATGATAGAGTTAACTGCCATAATTATATCGGCGGTGTTATCAATTATTGCGGGGGTGTTGCCTGCGCCAACGCCCAAAGCAGGTTTGCCGCTGGAGTAGGCAGCGCGCACCATTCCGGGGCCACCCGTGGCAAGAATAATATCAGACTCTTTCATAACCATATTGGTCATATCCAAGCTGGGCACGTCTATCCAAGCAATAATATCTTCGGGAGCGCCTGCCTTAACGGCTGCCTCAAGCACGATTTTTGATGCCTCGATGGTGCAGCCCTTTGCACGGGGGTGGGGGCTGATGATGATGCCGTTGCGGGTTTTAAGGGCAAGCAAGCACTTAAATATTGCCGTAGAGGTGGGGTTGGTGGTAGGAATAACGGCACCTATTACACCAATGGGCTCGGCAATCTTTTTAATGCCAAACTGCTTATCCTCTTCAATAATACCGCAGGTTTTGGTATCTTTATAAGCGTTGTATATATATTCGGCGGCATAGTGGTTTTTGATAACCTTATCCTCAACCACACCCATTCCCGTTTCGGCAACGGCCATTTTTGCAAGAGGTATTCTGGCTCTGTCGGCAGCGGAAGCGGCGGCAAGGAAGATAGCGTCAACCTGCTCTTGAGAATAGGTTGCAAACACCTGCTGTGCCTTGCGTACACGGGCGATGGCATCTGCCAGCGCCTGCACGTTGTCTACAATTTTATAATTACTCATGGGGTTTCTCCTTTTGAAAAGTGTTAATTAACCTCTGTTAAAACTTTATCATACCCTTTTTAAAATGTAAAATACCCATTTTGCTAAATTGTTATATCATTTTTGATATAACGCAAGCGCGTGGCTTAAAAAATTTCGTCACGCGCTTTGTAAACTTCCTGTATAAACCTTTTATCCAATTCGGTCAGCTTATAATCACTGCGGTATATAAGCACGTCCTTATAAATCTTGGTGTTGCAGCTGCACCTTTTTTGAACCAGCCCGTACCGCTCTATATACTCTTTGGGCATAGGCGATACCCACATAAAGGTGTTGTGGTTGTGGCACAAAAGCTCCATCTGACTTGCGCGCTCAAAAACGAATATGCGGCGGTCGATATTGTCGGGCAGCTCTTCCTTTCGCACCGCCGACATAGACAGCGAGGGCACGTAAGGGTCGGCGTGGGCAATTTCGGTATAGGGCTCCAAATCCTCAAAGGTTACGTCCTCTTTTGCGGCCAGGGGGTGGTCTTTTGACATAACAAGCACGTAGCTAAACTCCGAAATCATCTCATAGCTGAGCTTTTTACTATCCAGCATATCTTTAAAATAGCGGTCAAAAACCTCGGCGTAGCGTATTATGCCCAACCTATAGCCCGCCTGCAAAATGTTGTTTATGGCGCGGGATGAGTTGGTTTCTTTATAAAACAGCTCGGCGGCCCGTGAATTATCCACCGTTGCGGCAAATCGGGTAAAGGCGTAAGACATATAACCCGAGCGAGGCACCGACACCGAAAAGGACTGGGCCTTTTTTTCGTTATCGCCGCTGTAAATATCTTCAAGCTCTTCCAAGCGGCGCAAAATCTTTTTTGCCCGCTCTAAAAACTCCTCACCCTCGGGGGTAACCTGCATACCGTGGGGGGTGCGGTTAAAGATTATTATGCCCAGGTCGTCCTCAAGCTCTTTTATAGCTCGGCTCAAATTGGGCTGGGCGATGTAGAGCTTTTGAGCAGCACGGCTGATTGACCGCGCCTTTTCAACCTCAACGGCATATTTTAAATACATAATATTCATATGCGTTTCCTTTAAATATCAACCGATAGCGCCGGCAAAGGCAAAGCATACTAAACCATTAGCATTGGCTATATCGGTAAATATATAGTTAAACTGAACTGCTTGGCGGCGGCACCTACTCTACGTTATACATAGCATACATCTGTGCATACAGACCGCCCTGCTTTATAAGCTGAGCGTGGGTGCCCTGCTCGGCAATGCCGTCGGCCGTAAGCACGGCAATGGTATCGGCATTTTTTACGGTGGTCAAGCGGTGGGCAACAATAAAGGTGGTGCGCCCCTTGGCCAAACGGTCAAGGGATTGCTGAACGATATATTCCGACTCGTTATCAAGGGCGCTTGTGGCCTCGTCAAGAATGAGTATGGGAGGATTTTTAAGAAAAACACGGGCAATAGAGATGCGCTGCTTCTGTCCGCCCGACAGCTTTACTCCCCTTTCGCCCACGTAGGTATCGTAGCCCTTGGGCAGCCCCTCAATAAAATCGGCGGCACCTGCCAGGCGAGCGGCCTCGTAAATTTCTTCGTCGGTGGCGTTGGGCTTACCGTATGCGATGTTTTCTCGCACGCTGCCCGAAAACAGATAAACGTCTTGCTGAACAACGCCAATATTTTGCCGCAAGGATTCAAGGGTAACCTCCCTTACGTCCACACCGTCAACGGTGATTTGGCCGTCGCTAACCTCGTAAAATCGGGGAATAAGACCGCAAAGAGTGGTCTTGCCGCCACCCGAGGGGCCAACAAGGGCAATTCGCTGACCTGCCTTTGCCACAAGGTTAAGGTTGCTAAGCACGTTTTGCCCGCCGTCGCTGTAACGGAAGGTTACGTTATCAAAAACCACCTCGCCCTTTACGTCGGTAAGGGTTGTGGCGTTGGGCTTATCCCAAATGGTAACGGGTGTATCAAGTATCTCGCAAAAGCGCTCAATGCCCGTCATACCCCTATAAAACTGCTCGGTAAACTCGATAATTCGGCGCACCGAGGTAAGCAGAGTGGTAACGTAAAGCAAATAGGCAATCAGGTCAGCGGCGGTAATATAGCCACCAATCATAAACAGGGCGCCTGCCACCACAACGGTTATATACATAAGTCCGTCAAAAAATCGCGTAGTAGAGCTGAAGCCGGCCATTGCATTATAAATCTTTTTCTTAATTTTCAAAAAAGCCACGTTGCCCCTTTTAAACTTTTCCTGCTCAATGGCTTCGTTGGCAAAGGATTTTACCACTCTTATGCCCAGCAAGCTATCTTCAACCTGAGAGTTGATATCGCCAATAACCTCGCGGGATTGGCGGAAGCCCTCTTTCATTCGGCGGCGGAAGGGTGAGCACACCAAAATCATAATGGGCACAATGGCAAAAATTATAAGGGTAAGCCACAGGTTGACGGTGGCAAGAATGGCAAAAGAAACGGTGATTTTAATGCCTGCAATAAAAAACTCTTCGGGGCAATGGTGAGCAAACTCGGTAACGTCAAACAAATCGTTGGTTATGCGAGACATAAGGGTGCCCACCTTGGTGTCGTCATAATAAGAAAACTGCAGCTTTTGCAAATGCCCGAAAAGGTCACGGCGCATATCGGTTTCGATTTTTGTGCCCATAATGTGACCGATAGCCGCCATATAATAGTTAGCGGCGGTATCAACCAGGCGCAAAACCAGATAGACGGCGCCTATAAAAAGCACCGTACCAACCGTTAACGCGGCAGGATTATTCATAGCCGAATCGGTAATATACCTTACCATAAGGGGCAAAACCAGCTCGCAAACGGTGGTAAGCGCCGCGCAAAAAAGGTCAAAAACCACAGTTGCGCGGTGCTTTTTAAAATAGGGCAAAAACCGCTTTATTAGCTTTATTATGCCCGTTTTGGGCTTAGTTTGTTCCATAATTAAAACTGAACCCGGCGAATATCGTATACGCCGCCGTTATCGTACTCGCGGTCGGATGCTTTAACAACGTCCTCGCCCTCTTCAAGGCCACGCAAGGTAAACTCAAAGCTAAACTGAGCGGGCACGCGGTATTGCTGAAGCAAATCGGGTCCGCAGCTGTTTGAGCCAACGCCGCTCACGGCACCGTCGATGCAAAGCACCGTCTTGCCGCAGGGCTCAAGCTCGTAGCTGTGCTGTGCCTTTTCCATATCCTCTTGAGTATACTCAAGGGCAGAGAAGTTGAAGTGACCTCCGCAAACCAGCAATCCTCCCTTGCCGGGGGCGGTAAGGGCGGCAAACTCGGTGTCGTAACGGTTGCCGTTATCTTGCGGCATAATATAATCGGTAAACATCTTGGAAACGGTGGTTACAAAGCGACCGCGGCGGCTTGCATTGTGTTTGTCGGGGTAGCTGTCGTAGGGACCGTAGCCAAAGTAATCAACCTTGTCGTAGGCGCGGTCAAGAGCCATTCTTACACCAAAGCGGGGCAAGAAAAGCAGCTTTTCGTTGCACTTAACGTCGCAATGAAGGGTAATATCACCTGCTGCGTTTACCATCCACCTTACGGTTGCCCATGCTGCAGGGGGCACGTGATGTGCAACCATAGCAATATCCTGCTCGATTATGCAGCAGCCGTTAACAACGTCTACCTTGGTAGAGTAAACGTATGCCGACGAGCGGTTAATGCCCTGCATACGCCACTTTGCGGAAACGTAGCGCTCGTTATCGATGGGTGCGCGCCAAATATTAAAGCTCATGGGGGTGGCAAGCAGCTTGTTGCCGCCAAAGCTGATTTGACGGAAAGCTGCGGTGTTTTTGTTAAAGGTGTGAGCAAAGCCCTCGCCCGAAATATAGATGCGGTCGTCTCCCTCTTCCACGTCAACGCCGTGTGCGGGCAGGGTGGCGGTAAGCTTGGCGGGATTTACGGGCAGCTTAAACTGTGCAAAGGCCATAAGCTCGCCCTCTTGGGTAAGCTCGCCAAGACCAAGCTGAACAAAGTTAAAGTTGATGTAGCAGCGTCCGCTTTGAGGCAGCTCGTACTCAATATTTACCTGACGGCTTGAGCGTGCGGGAATGGCCAGAGCGCCCAGACTGCCCGATTGCACTACCTTGCCGTTGCAGGTGATTTCCCAACGGCACTCGAGGCGGCTAAGGTAAATAAAGTCGTAAAGGTTGTGAATTACAAACTCGCCCTTTTCAAGGTCAATGGGCTCAACCCTTGCCGGTTGAATTACATATTTAAGCTCTTTCAGTCCGTCAGAGGGGGTGCGGTCGGGGAATACAAGTCCGTCAACGCAGAAATTGCTTGAATGGGGCTGCTCGCCCGAGTCGCCACCGTAATAGAACATGGGCTTGCCCGATGCAGAGGTGCCTGCAAAGTGAGCGTGGTCGCACCACTCCCAAACAAAGCCGCCCATATGATTTTCGTGCTTGTAAATTACGTCCCAATAATCCTTAAGGTCGCCGGGGCCGTTACCCATTGCGTGGCAATACTCACACAGCACCATGGGGCGAATGGCCGAGGCCTTTTCATCACTGCAATAGGCGTCACAATGGTCGGCGTGGGGATACATTCTGGAATAAACGTCAGATTTGGTAACTTGCATAGTTGAAAGGTCGTCATAAACGGCGTAATCGTTAACACCCTCGTAATGAACGTAACGGGTGGCATCGCGGTCGTGGCACCAATCGATAGCGGCCTCAAAGTTGGGGCCGTAGCCCGACTCGTTACCCATGCTCCACATAATAACGCTGGGTCGGTTTTTATCTCTTTCAACCATCATCTGCACACGGTCAAGAATTGACTCGCGCCACTCGGGGCGCTCGGCCTGGTATTGCCACTGTGACAAATGCATCCAGCCCATACCGTGGGTTTCAATATCCGCCTCGTCAAACACGTAAAAGCCGTATTTGTCGCACAGCTGCAAGAAGCGGGGGTCGTTGGGATAGTGTGAGGTGCGAATGGCGTTAATATTGTGGCGCTTCATAATGGTAAGGTCGCGCAGCATATGCTCCATATCGCAAACGGTGCCGGTGTAGGGATCGGAATCGTGGCGGTTAACGCCCTTAAGCTTAATGGCGCGGCCGTTAAACTTGTACACGCCCTTTTCAATAACGCCCCTTCTGAAGCCAACCTTTTCACCGATATACTCGCCTGCACAGTCAATAAGCAGGTTGTAAAGCTCGGGGGTTTCGGCGCTCCACAAAACGGGGCGCTCAATCTTAAAGGTGGCTACGCCGTTTTGGTCGGGGCGGGTTTGACCCACGTCGTTTCCGTCGGGGTCTACAAGGGTGATAACGGCATCCTCGGGGTTAATTACGTCAAGCGTAACGGTAAGGGTGGCAGAGCGCAAATCCTCTGCCAGCTCGGGCACAACGTGATAATCCCGCAAATGGCCCTTGGGTCGGCCCAGCAAGTAAACGTCGCGGAAAATGCCCGACCAACGGAATTTATCCTGGTCTTCTAAATAACTGCCCTCGCACCACTTCATAACAATTACGGTAATGCGGTTGGCCCCCTCTTTAAGGAAGGGGGTTACGTTAAACTCGCTGGTCATATGAGATACCTGGCTGTATCCCACAAACTGACCGTTTACGTAAAGATAAAAGCAAGAATCCACACCCTCAAAGACGATGTATTTTTGCATACCCTCCCACTCAAAGGGGGTGGTAAAATCACGGCTGTAAACACCGCAGGGGTTTTCTTTGGGGATGTAGGGGGGATCTACGGGGAAGGGGTATTCGATGTTGGTATACATCACCTGGTCGTAGCCGTATTTTTGCCAAACGCTTGGCACGTCTACCTGTTTTGCAGAAAGAGGCAATGCGGGGTTAATAATGGTTTCGGGCACCTTTTCAATGCTTTTAAAATATTCAAAGCTCCACTTGCCCGAAAGCAAGCCAAAGCGGTCACTATCCTCACGGGGGCTGTCAAAAATATCCTTGGCACTGCCAAAGGGGATATAATAAGCACGATTTTTTTCGGTACCCAAATGAAGAGTATTAAGGTCTTCAAAATATCTTGTTACTTTCATTGCTTTAATCTCCTTCTGTTAATAACGTGGTTATATAAAGGGGCTTTTGACCCAAAATATGCACTCTTGAAACTCTTTTTGAAACCAGGCACACGCTTTCGTAATTTATCGTGCCTGCTCGCTCGGCAAGCTCCTCAACGGGTAAGGTAAGCTGACCGTCCGTGCCGAAAAGCACCGCCTTGTCGCCCATTTTAACGTCAAGGCCCGTAACGTCAACCATAAGCTGGTCCATACATACGCGACCTATTACCCTGCCGTAGCCGCCGCCAATAAGCACTCGGCTGCCCGTATATCCCCTAAGATATCCGTCGGCATAGCCCACCGACAAGGTGGCAACCTGCATATCCTTGGGGGCAGTAAAGGTGCGGCCGTAGCTTATATCCTGGCCCTGCTTAAGGGTTTTTACCATGCTGACCGCCGAGCAAAGGGTCATAACCGGCTTTAACCCATCAACCTTTATAGCTGAGGAAGGGCTTAAGCCGTAAAGGATTATGCCTGCGCGCACCATATCCAGCGCGCCTTGGGGCAAATTAAGGGTTGCGGCCGAGTTGCTGCAATGGCAAAGCTCAAGCTTTATGCCCCTATCCTTCATCTTTTGGGTAACCTTTAAAAAGCGGTCAAGCTGGGCTGCAGTGTAGCTGCCGTCCTCATCCCCATCCATATCGGAGGATGCAAAGTGGGTAAACGCGCCCTTAACGTCAAGCCCCTTAAGGGTGCAGGCCTCTATGGCCACCTCAACCCCCTCGTCGGTGCCAACGTCAAAGCCGATGCGGTGCATACCCGTATCAAGCTTGATATGGGCCTCAACGGTAACACCCGCCTTTTGGGCCTGCATCGACAGCTGGGTTGCATACTCTTGGCAATAAACCGTTTGAGTTATGCCCTCTTTGGCAAGTATGTGGGCATACTCCGCAGGGGTGCAGCCCAACACGAGAATAGGTGCCTCTATTTGAGCTCTGCGCAGCTGCAGGGCCTCTTCTACGTTTGATACGGCAAGCCAATCGGTACCAATGCTTACAAGTGTTTTTGCCACCTGCACCGCACCGTGTCCGTATCCATCCGCCTTAACAACGCTCATAACCTTGCTGCAGGGGGCGTATTGGCGAACCATATTAAAGTTGTTTACAAGGGCATCGTGGTCAATCTGCGCCCAGGTTCTGTGCAAAAACTCCATAAATCACACCCCAAATCCGCCATCTACCGAAAGTACCTGGCCGGTAATAAAATCGCCGTCGCAAGAGGCAAGATAAAGCACCGCCTTGGCTACCTCCTCTGCCTTGCCTATTCGGCACAAGGGAGTTTGGTCGGCAAGGTCGGCCAAATCCTCTGCCGACAATCGCCTGTTCATTTCGGTGTCAATCACGCCGGGGGCAATGCAGTTAACCGTTATGCCCGAGGGCCCCACCTCTTTTGCCAAGGCCTTGGTAAAGCCGATTACCGCCGCCTTTGTGGCAGAGTAATGCACCTCGCAGGATGCACCCACCTTACCCCAAACCGACGAAATGTTGATAATTTTGCCCTTTTTGTTGTTTATCATTTGGGGCAAAACGCTTTGAGTTGCGTTAAAAACGCCTTTTACGTTAACGTCAATCATCTTGTCGCGCCGGTCAGCGGTAATATCGTTAAACAAGCCAACGTATGACACCGCCGCGTTGTTAACAAGCAAATCTATATCGCCAAGCTGCTGCCGCGCCAGGTTGATTGCGGCATCAAGTGAGGAGAAATCCGCCACGTCGGCCTTGATTTTAAGCGCCCCCGCAGCTTGGGCAGTTTCTTCAGCCGCATCGTCGCTGTTAAGGTAGCAGAAGGCCACCCTCCAGCCCGATAAAGACAGTTGTTTTACAATGGCAGCGCCTATTCCGCGACTGCCGCCGGTAACAAATGCAACAGCCATTTGCCCACCTCCTATATCTAAAAATATATACTACTCCATTCTCTTTTATTATCCACAATTTTGAACAAATTGCAATAGATTTTTGAAAATTCACCCTCCCCTTTTTGCCTTTAAAAAATAAGCCGTTGACAAATATAAAAAGGGGTGCTATAATTACAGAACAAATGTTCGGTTAAAGGGGTGTCACGGGTGGATAGGGTCATTTTGCACAGCGATTGCAACAATTTTTATGCCTCGGTGGAGTGTATGCTAAACCCCTCCTTAAAGGGTAAGGCGGTGGCTGTAGGCGGCAACGAAGAGGAGCGTCACGGCATCATCCTTGCCAAAAACGAGGTGGCCAAGCGAATGGGCGTGCAAACAGGCGAGACCCTTTGGCAAGCCCGTCTTAAATGCCCCGAATTGGTTATCGTTCCCCCTCACTACGAGCAGTATGTAAAGATTTCTCAAGCGACCCGTGAAATTTATTATGACAACACCAATCAGGTTGAGCCCTTTGGTCTTGACGAGGCCTGGCTTGACGTAACGGGTGAAGACGGAATGGAGGCGGCGCAGCGCATAAGCAACCGCATCAAGCGCGAGCTGGGCATAACCGTCAGCATAGGGGTCAGCTTTAACAAGGTTTTTGCCAAGCTGGGCAGCGACTATAAAAAGCCCGACGCCATTACCCAAATAACCCGCGAAAATTTTAAAAGCATCGTGTGGCCCTTGCCCGTTGCCGACCTGCTTTACGTCGGTCGCGCCACCGAAGAAAAGCTGTTAAAAATGGGCATTCGCACCATCGGCGAGCTTGCCGCCTTTCCCATCCCCTTTTTGCGCAACCGCTTTGGCAAAAACGGCGAAATGCTATATCGCTTTGCCAACGGGCAAGATTCTTCCCCCGTGGCGGTTTTTGGCGAGATGCCCCCTGCTAAATCTATCGGCAACTCTATCACAACGGTGCGCGACCTCACCTGCAGAGAGGACGTGCTGCGGGTTATGATGGCCCTGTGTCAGTCGGTGGGCAGCCGCCTAAGGCGGGAGGGCATTAAATGCCGTAGGGTGGCGGTTTATTTGCGCACCAACGAGCTTATTCACTCATCCCGTCAGATTACCCTCAGCGATTACACCAACCGAGACAGCGATATTCTTTCCGCCGCTATGCAGCTGGTTGACCAGCTGCATAATTGGCGCATTCCTCTGCGGTCGGTGGGGGTGCACACCTCTCTTTTATCCTCCACCGCATCGGGCGGGCAAACCGACCTGTTTACCGACTATAAAAAAATAGAAAAAATGGATAAGCTTACTCAGCAGCTTGATAAGCTGCGCTCAAAATACGGCAGCGGAATAGTTTTGCCCGCCACTCTGCTGGCTGATCCAGAGTTGACCGCCTTTGAATACGGCAGCTATCAGTTTAACCCCTTTGGCATAAGAAGCGGAGCAGACAACGCCTGCAGACAAGACCTGCTTGCCGCACAAAACAATTAAACCCCGTCACTTCCGCAAAAACGCGCATAGTGACAGGGTTTTTGCTTTGGTTATAAAAAATAGACTTTACCGTTGTGTACGGAACGCTTTACCAACCGACCACAATTGGCGCTTTTTTGTGAATTTAACACCATCGGCAGCAATGTTTTCTATATAACAAAAACCCCCTTGGCACCGAAGTGTCAAGGGGGTTTTTTTAGTTAGTTATCAGTCAATCGACCCAAACCTTACAGAGCAACGAAGGTGAAGCCCTTGTTGGTAGCGATAGTCTGAACAGAAGTACCTGCAACGCCATAGATGGTTGCGGTAGTGGGAGTGTTAGCAAAGGTGTTGTTGTGGAATACTACGTTCTCGGAAGCGATGGTGATGCTCTCAAGTGCGGTCATTCCACCGAAGGTGCTTGCACCGGTAGCGGTCAAGCCGGTACCTACGGTAACGGTGGTTACGTTGGTGCAGTTCATAAATGCTTCGTACATGATGTTCTCAACGTTGTTGCCGATTACAACACTGGTAAGAGTGGTGTTGTTCTTGAATGCTCTTTGTGCGATTACGGTTACCTTGTAGCCGTTAATCTCATCAGGAATTACAAGCTCGGTTACGTCGCCGATAACACCGGTAAC
>JAZQSG010000108.1:0-3652 GCA_045630025.1 Acutalibacteraceae bacterium | reverse complement strand
GCTCCCAAGCGGCCTTGTCAACCTTAAGAATAGACTTGAGAGTATCAATATCCATATCAAGGTCGGTAAGGTCGATATCTTCGGGGCGAGGAATGTAACCGATTTCGGTCTCAAGTGCATCTGCCTTGCCTTCGCAACGGTCGATAATCCAGTTGAGAACACGCATATTATCGCCAAATCCGGGCCATACGAAGTTGCCTTCGTCATCGGTACGGAACCAGTTAACGTTAAAGATCTTGGGTGCCTTGTCACCAAGCTTCTCACCCATTGCAAGCCAATGTGCAAAATAATCGCCCATGTGGTAGCCGCAGAAGGGCAACATAGCCATAGGATCGCGACGAACTACACCAACTGCACCTGCTGCAGCTGCGGTAGTTTCAGAAGCCATAGCCGAACCGATGAACACACCGTTTTCCCAATCGAATGACTGATATACCAGGGGTGCAAGCTTTGCGCGACGGCCGCCAAATACGATAGCGGAAATCGGCACACCGTTTGCTGCTTCGAACTCGGAAGAAATGCAGGGGCAATTCTTTGCAGGAGCAGTAAAGCGGCTGTTGGGATGTGCGCCACAGGTAGACTTATCTGCCTTGTCGAACTTAGAGGGATCCCACTTTTCACCCTTCCAATCGATTGCATTGGTGGGGGGATTCTTATCAAGACCTTCCCACCAAACGGTGTTGTCATCAAGATTGTGCAGCACGTTGGTGAAGATGGTGTTTGAACGGGTTGAAGCAAGTGCATTGAAGTTGGACTTTTCGTTGGTGCCGGGTGCAACGCCAAAGAAGCCGTTTTCGGGGTTGATGGCGTAAAGTCTGCCATCTTCACCTATTCTCATCCAGCTGATGTCGTCGCCTACAGTCCAAATCTTATAGCCCTTCTTGCGCAAATATTCGGGGGGAATAAGCATGGCAAGGTTGGTCTTACCGCAAGCAGAGGGGAATGCAGCAGCGATGTACTTAACTTCACCCTGGGGATTCTCAAGGCCGAGAATAAGCATATGCTCAGCCATCCAACCCTCTTTCCAGCCCTGGTAAGAAGCGATGCGAAGTGCAAAGCACTTTTTGCCAAGCAATACGTTACCGCCGTAAGCAGAATTAACAGAGATGATGGTGTTGTCTTCGGGGAACTGGCAGATGTAACGGTTTTCAGCGTCAACATCGCACTTTGCATGGAAGCAACGAACCCAATCGGTGCTGTCGCCAAGTGCCTCAAGCACCTTGTCGCCAATGCGGGTCATAATTGCCATGTTAAGAACAACATAGATAGAGTCGGTAATCTCAACGCCGATTTTGGCAAGAGGAGAACCGATGGGACCCATTGAATAAGGGATGATATACATGGTGCGGCCCTGATAGGTGCCACGTGCAATATCATAAAGCTTTTTGTACATAACCTGGGGATCTTCCCAGTTGTTGGTGGGGCCTGCATCCTCACGGTTAGAGGTGCAGATAAAGGTGCGGTTTTCTACGCGAGCAACGTCGTTGGGCTTAGTTCTGTGAAGATAGCATCCAGGGAGCTTTTCTTCGTTAAGCTTAATCATTTCGCCGCTTTCAACTGCTTCCTTGCGCAATGCCTCAAGTTGTGATTCCTCACCGGTTATCCACATTACTGAATCGGGATTGACAAGTGATTTGATCTGTTCAACAAACTCAAGAACGGTTTTGTTGGTGGTCATATTCGTCTTTCCTTTCTATAAGAAAAAATTTAACTAATTTATGGCAGAACGACACAAAAGCATCATCCTACCGCATTTTAGAGTGTATCATAATAAATGTCAAACTGCAAGAGTTATTTTGCAAAATTCACATTAATTTAACACAATTTCATCAATGGGCATAGTTGCAAATGCGTTAAGCTCGTTTTTAGCTATATTGCCGGCTTGATATTCGTAAAACGCTTGAACGCCAACCATTGCGGCATTATCTCCGCAATACTTAATTTCGGGTCTGAATAAAGCAATGTTATTTTTTGTGCATTCTTGTTCAAGACGACTTCTAAGCTCTGAATTTGCCGATACGCCACCTGCAACCGCAACGGTATTATAGCCAAGCTCTTTTGCTGCGGCAATGGTATTGTTAACAAGCATATCGCAAACTCTTCGGCGCAAAGCGGCGGCCATATCGGGAACAATTATAGTTTCGCCCTTTTGCTGAGCGTTATGCAAGGTGTTTATTACAGCCGTTTTAAGGCCTGAAAAAGAGAAATCGTATTTTCCGTCTGCAACGTGGGGATATGGCAGCTTGTAGGCATCCGCATTTCCCTGCTGTGCAATACGGTCAAGCTCTACACCGCCGGGATAGCCGATTCCCATTGCCCTTGCGGCTTTATCAAAGCACTCGCCTGCAGCATCGTCCCTTGTTCTGCCTATAACTCTGTAGTGAGTATAATCCAGCACCTCGCACAAATGGCTGTGACCGCCCGAAACGACAAGGCACAAAAAAGGCGGTTTAAGTTCGCAAGCGCTTATGTAATTAGCAGCGATATGACTGCGTAAATGATGCACGGGAATAAGCGGCTTTGAGCAAGACATAGCAAGACCCTTTGCAAAATTTACACCCACAAGCAATGCACCTATAAGACCCGGAGCGTAGGTTACGGCAATTGCATCAATATCCTCAAGGGTGCAGTTGGCATCCTCAAGAGCTTTTTGCGTTACTGCAATTATATTTTCGGCGTGACGTCTTGATGCAATTTCAGGCACAACGCCACCGTATATTTTATGCTCTGCAACCTGCGAGTTAACGACGTTTGACAGCACGCTTCTTTCTTCTGTAACTGCAGCGGCGGTTTCATCGCAAGATGATTCTATTGCCAAAATCTTCATCAATTTTTAAACTCCTTAACCATTGTAAAACCATCCTCTGTGGGATGAGAATAAAAGTTTTTTCTTGTGCAAAGGGTACTATACCCCAAGCTTTGATACAAACTAACAGCCGTTATGTTGCTTACCCTAACGTCGAGCAATATTTTTTCAACGCCCTTTGCCCTGCATTTTTCTTCACACTCGGCAAGCAACCGCGATGCAATCCCCTGCTTTCTAAAGTCAGGGTGGGTAGCAACAAGATGCAAATAGCCCTCGTCGAAGCTGACGCCCACAACGGCAAAAGCCACAACGGTTTTATCACATTCGCAGCACATTATAACCGAGCCCTTTTTGAATTCGGGCAAAAAAGCATCTTCGCTCCAACGGTCGGAGCCACATTCACCGCTCAATTGAGACAAGCAGGATATTTCCTCTTCAAGGGCAACGCGATAACTCTTCATAGCAACCCCTCCAAATTAGGAATGGATTCCAGCATCATATCACAGCACTTGTTGTACACCTCTAAAGGATAGCCGTAAGGGTCCGGCACCCCTTTGCCAAAAACAACTGAAGAAAAACCGGCGGCTTTAAGCATTTCGGCGTGGCCCTCGCTCATACAAACAATTAAGTCGGCATTTTTAAGCAAATCTTTACTTATCGGCTTTGAGCGATGCTCGCTTAGATCGATACCCCGCTCTTTCAACGCAACAATAGCGTTGTCGGATGCAGGCATACCCCAAGCGGCAGCTATACCGGCACTATCTGCAACTGCATCAATGTTGTTCTCGGCGGCAAAACGGTTAAAAAGTGCCATTGCCATTGGTGAACGGCAGGTGTTGCCCGTGC
>JAZQSG010000107.1:0-5202 GCA_045630025.1 Acutalibacteraceae bacterium | reverse complement strand
GGTGCATCCCGTGTGCGTGACCTTTTTAATGAGGCTAAAAAAGAAGCCCCCGCTATTATATTTATTGATGAAATAGACGCTGTGGGTCGTCAAAGAGGCGCAGGCCTTGGTGGCGGTCATGACGAGCGTGAGCAAACACTTAACCAGCTTTTGGTTGAGATGGATGGTTTTGGGGCAAATGAAGGTGTTATAATTATTGCCGCAACTAATCGTCCTGATATTTTGGATAAGGCGCTGCTTCGCCCCGGCCGTTTTGATCGTCAGGTTACAGTTAATTATCCTGACGTTAAGGGAAGAGAAGAGATTTTGAAGGTTCATGCAAGAGGCAAGCCCCTCGCTCCTGACGTTTCTCTTAAAACCATTGCTCGCTCTTCTGCCGGCTTTACCGGTGCAGACCTTGAAAACCTGCTTAATGAAGCTGCGCTTTTGGCGGTTAGAAAGGGCTATAAGGCAATTACTGAAGAGAATATTGAGGAAGCAACAATTAAGGTTGTAATGGGCGCTGAAAAGAAGAGTCACGTGCTGTCTGATAAGGACAAGATGATTACCTCTTATCACGAGGCAGGTCACGCTATCGTTTCATATTTCTTACCCACCCAAGACCCCGTTCATCAAATTTCTATCATCCCCAGAGGTATGGCTGCAGGTTACACTATGTACTTGCCTACCGAAGATAAGGGCCACACCTCTAAAAAGCAGTTGCTTGAAGATATATGCTCATTGCTTGGCGGTCGTGCTGCAGAAGAGCTTACTCAAGATGATATTTGCACTGGTGCATCAAACGATATTGAACGCGCCACTAATATTGCTCGCACTATGATTACCAGATACGGTATGAGCGAAAAGCTTGGGCCCATTGTTTTTGGTAAAGACAACGGCGAGGTATTTTTGGGAAGAGACTTTAGTTCAACCCCCAACTATTCAGACAAAATTGCTGCTCTTATTGACGAAGAGACCGATTTCATTGTTAAATCACAGCACGAGCTTGCACTTGATATATTGCGTAAAAATATTCAAAAGCTTCATGAGGTCGCTAAGTTCTTGTTTAACAACGAAAAGATGGATTCCGAACAGTTTGAATCTCTTATGCAGAGCGAAAATGTTACAGAATAATAATTAGGAGAGTTTATTATGAAAATTACCAAAGATATGCTTATTGGCGATATTCTTGAAATGGATATCGAAACCGCACCTTTCTTTTTTGAAATGGGTATGCATTGCCTTGGTTGCCCCTCTGCACGCGGTGAGTCTCTTGAAGATGCTTGTGCAGTTCACGGCGTAGACGTTGATGCAATGGTTGAAAAAATCAACAACTTTTTGGCTAGCAAATAATGATTAATCCCGGTTTGAGATTAAAAACAGCAGCTGATTTTGTTCGTGAAGGATCCAGGGTTGCTGATATCGGAACAGACCATGCCTACCTGCCTGCTTATCTTGTGATAAGTGGGCGGGTAGTTTCTGCAATAGCTTGTGATATAGGCGAGGGTCCGCTGGAAAATGCAAAAAAGACCGTTGATGAGCTGCGCTTAACAGATAAAATAGAGTTAAGACTATGCAACGGCCTAGATAAAGTTTTTGCATCAGAGGTAGACGACGTAATAATTTGCGGTATGGGCGGTGAGCTTATATCTCAAATTGTAGGTGGCGCACCTTGGTTGAAATCTGCTGACAAGCACCTTGTATTGCAGCCGATGTCTGCTGTTGACGATTTGCGCCTTTATCTTGCGCGAAATGGATTTAAAATACATAATGAAAAGCTTGTAAAAGATAGCGGCAGACTTTACGTTGTGTTTTCGGTATATTATGACGGTGTGCCTTTTGAGCCCACGGCTGATTATCTTTACGTTGGCGACATTACCGTATCGGACGAGTTTGGTGAAGAATATTTAACAACACACTGCAAGCGAATTGTTAAGCATGCCGATATGCTGCTTAATACCGATAAGCCGGAAGAACGCCAACTGCTTCTTGAAATTGCCCAAAGGATTAAGAAAAGAATGGAGTGTAACGAATGATTAAGGTTTCTGAAATATTTAATGCAATCAATGCATTTGCGCCATTTAAAACTCAGCTTGACTTTGATAATTCGGGTCTGCTTGTAGGCAGCGAAAACTCTGATGTAGATAAGGTTGCCATTTCTTTAGATGCTACCGTTAATGCAATAACTATAGCGGCAGAGAAGGGGTGCAATCTGCTTGTTACACACCATCCCATTATTTTTTCACCGCTGAAATCCATTGCTTCGGACGAAACGGCTTTTGTTGCGGTTAAACATGGCGTTTCTGTTATTAGTGCTCACACTAATTTGGATGCTGCAAACGGCGGTGTTAACGACTGCCTTGCCAAAGCTATTGGATTAAAGGAAATATCTGTTTTAAGTGGTTCAGGTGATGTTCCAATGGCGAGAATAGGCAAACTTAATGCCGTTTCTTCTCAATCCTTTGCCGTTTATTTAAAAAAAGAATTAAACTGTGGTGGTGTAAAATACGTTGCTAAAGATGGTTGCATTTGTAAAGTAGCTGTTTGCGGAGGTGCAGGCGGAGATTTTATTGAGGCAGCATTTTTAGCAGGTGCAGACGCTTACGTAACAGGTGAGTGTAGGCATCATGAGCGTTTGTTGGCTAAAAAGCTTGGCATTGCGCTTTTTGAGTGTGGCCATTATTCCACCGAGCAGGTTGTTAAGCAAGCGTTAGCTGATCTTATTAGCAAGCTTGGCGTTGCAGTTGAAATTATTGAAGAGAAAGATCCTGCCAATTATATTTAGGATGGTGCTTTATGCCCTTTGACGGTATATTTATTTCAAACGTTTTGAATGAATTATCTGTTGCGATTGGCTCCAGAATTGAAAAGGTATATCAACCCTCCAGAGATGATATCGTTTTGTTTTTAGGCAATCGCGGATTTAACAAAAAACTGCTTATTTCTGTAAGCGGTGTAGGTCCGCGTATGCATTTTACCGATTATAGCTTTGATAATCCTCCAACTCCGCCTATGCTTTGTATGCTGGTAAGAAAGCACTTTTTAAACGCCCGATTTGAGGGTGTATATCAGCACGGGCTTGATAGAGTTGTAACATTAAAATTCAGCGGGTTTAACGAACTTGGCGATTTGATAGAATTGTCAGTAATCGCTGAGTTTTTTGGCAGGCAATCAAACATAATTTTTACCCGTGATAACAAAATTATTGATGCGGTTCGCAGAAGTGACATTCAATCAGAGGGTCGCGCTATATTACCCGGCGCTGTTTACGAATTTCCTCAATCTCAAAACAAACTGTCTTTGCTTAAGTGCAGCAATGAAGATGTAATTGAGGCGTTGTCTATTAATCGCGACAGCAGTTATATCGACGTATTGGACGGCGTTTCTCCTCTTATCAGTAGAGAGATTCAGCATATTTCAGAAAATAACGGTGTTGGATTTGCTCTTGATTTTTTAAGAGAAAACGCCGAAAAGGGAAAGCCCACTCTTTTAGTAAAAGATAGAAAAGCGTTTGATTTTACTTATCTTCCTATTTCACAATATGATGAAGAGGTAGAGTGCAAAGATGTAGATTCCTTTAGTAAATTGCTTGATGATTTTTATTCTTCAAAGCAAAAAGAGAGCGATATTAAGCACCGTACCCAAGAGGTTAGAAAGCTTGTTTTTATGCTTATTGAACGCACTGCCAGAAGACTTGATAAGCAAAAAGGTGAACTTCAACGCGGTGCGGATATGGAAAAGTTGCGAATTTTTGGTGAACTTATAAAGGCAAATTTGCATTTGATTGAACCCGGCTCTGCGTATGTAGATTTGCCAAATTATTACGATCCCGATTTGGCTCTTGCAAGAATTCCGCTAAAATCCGAGTTGTCTCCGTCGCAAAACGCCCAGCGATATTTTAAAGAATATCGTAAGGCCAATACGGCGCGAGAGGTGTTAAGCGATTTGATAGAAAAAGGGGAAAGAGAGCTTTTATATTTAGAAAGTGTTGCCGAAGAATTAAATCGAGCTCAAACACCGCAAGAACTGGCTGAAATTAAAAGTGAACTTGAAAGTCAAGGATATATCAGAAGCATAAATAAAGGGAAGGTTAAGAGCGTTAAAGCTTTGCCTCCTCTTAAGTTTGTTTCATCAAGCGGTAAAGAAATTTTGGTCGGCAGAAACAACAGACAAAACGACGCGCTTACAAAGGGTGCAAACAAACACGATATATGGCTGCATACAAAAGAAATTCACGGCTCACACGCTGTAATTTTGTTAAACGGTGAAGAGCTGGACGGGGTAACTCTTAACGAAGCTGCCATAATTTGTGCCTATCACTCAGATGCTCGAGATTCTGCCTCTGTGCCTGTTGATTATTGCCCTGTGCGCAACGTAAAAAAGCCAAACGGTGCTCCTCCCGGAATGGTTATTTATGATAAATACAATACGGTTTATGTTAAACCTGATTTTGAAACGGTAAATAAGCTTAAAATTTAGTTGTTTTGTTGAATAATATTTATAAATATAGTTGCAATTTATTATTAAATGATGTAAAATTATAAGAGCTAATAAAATTCCTTCAGAATGGAGCGAACATTATGAAAAAGTTTTTAGCATTGCTTCTTGGTATTGTAATGATTTTTACAATTGCCGGTTGTTCAAATTCTGCAGACGTTGATACCAATAAAAATAACGATCCTGCAGCTGATGCCAACACAGTATCGGCCCAGTCAAGCGGCAAGCAAATTAGAATTTTGCCTCTTGGCGACTCTCTTACCATAGGTTATCCTGATTCTTGCGGATATCGTAATTATCTGTGCGATATTCTTTTGGAAGAAGAATATAACTTTATGTTTGTTGGTGCTAATTCAACACCGTCAGACCGCCTTGAAAGATATAATTTCCCTAAAGAATATTCAAAGCACTCCGCTGTTGGTGGTGCAACCTTGGATACTCTTTTAAGTAATGAAGCTACCTGGCTTGCAGAAGATCTTAAACCCGATATCATTCTGCTTATGATATCCACCAACGATCTTGGCAGTGGCCAGCTTAACAGCCAAATTGAAGAAAAATATCGTAAGCTTGTTGCTTTGATTTTCCGTCGTTTCCCCGACGTTACCCTTTATTGCGCCAATCCTATTCCTAAGCGTGATGCAGCAGGTAACATTTCAGAGGTTAACACACGTGTTGTTGATTGGGAGATTCCTTTCCTTAAGCAGCTTTCGGCTGATAAGCAGGAAA
>JAZQSG010000106.1:0-21333 GCA_045630025.1 Acutalibacteraceae bacterium | reverse complement strand
CGGGCAGGCGAGGTGGCAATGGCCGCTATGGATTGCGACGCGGTGGCTCCCGACGAGCTGCTGCCCTGCTATCTGCGCTTACCCCAAGCCGAGCGAGAGCTAAAGGCAAAAACAGAGAAATAATTTTCGGAAGGAAGTTTATAATATGTCAAAAATTATTGCTATGGGTTGTGACCACGGCGGCCCCGAGTTCAAAAACGAGCTTAAGGCCTACCTTGAAAGTTTGGGCAACACCGTAATCGACTGCGGCATTCAGCCGGGCGAGGCGGTTGACTATCCCAAAAAGGCCTTTGAGGTTGCCACCAAGGTGGTCAGCGGCGAGGCAGAGCTTGGCATTCTTATTTGCGGCACGGGCATCGGTATGTCAATGGCCGCCAACAAGGTTGACGGAATTCGCGCTGCCGCTTGCAGCGAGGTTTACAGCGCCAAGCTGACCCGCATACATAACAACGCCAACGTTTTGTGCCTGGGCGCCCGAGTAATCGGCATCGAAACTGCCAAGCTTATGGCAGAAGAGTTCGTTAACGCCGAGTTCGAGCTGGGCGGCCGTCATCAGCGCAGAGTTGACCTTATAACCAAAATCGAGCAAGAAAATTCTTTATAATGATTGTTGTTTGTCGAAACGCTTGAAAGCGCTTCGACAAGCCGCTTTTTAAGCGGATATAGCAAAATTAAATTCTATGATTTAATTTTGCACAACATTCATTGAAATGGATATGGGCAAATTTTCAAAGAAAATTTGCCGTAAAATCAAAGATTTTGTGTCGAAACAAGTTTGTTTCGACTAACCATAATCATTATAATAAAACGAATGGAGTGCTTAAAATGAATACAGAGTTTAAAAACGTAACATGGATTGATCATCCCCTGGTTCAGCACAAGGTATCCCTTCTTCGCGACGAAAAAACCAGCTCTAAGGATTTTCGTCAGCTTGTAAGCGAAATCGCTACTCTTATGTGCTTTGAGGCCACCCGCGACCTGCCTCTTAAGGACGTAGAGATTAAGACTCCTCTTGCAGTTGCAACCACCAAGGTTATTGCAGGCCGCAAGCTGGCAGTTGTGCCCATTTTGCGCGCCGGCTTGGGTATGGTAGACGGAATGGTTGCCTTAATTCCCGGTGCCCGCATCGGTCACATCGGCCTCTATCGCGACCACGAAACCCTTATGCCCGTTGAATATTACTGCAAGCTTCCTCACGATATTGAAGAGCGCGACGTAATCATCGTTGACCCCATGCTTGCTACCGGCGGCTCAGCCATTGACGCCGTTACCCAAATTAAAAAGCGCAATCCCCGTTCAATCAAATTTATGTGCATAATTTCTGCACCCGAGGGCATTAAGGCCTTTACCGAGGCCCACCCCGACGTGCCTGTGTTTACCGCTTCAATCGACAAGTGCCTTAACGAGAATGGCTACATAGTTCCCGGTCTTGGCGATGCGGGCGACCGTATTTTCGGTACTCTGTAATGGCAGGCAATAAAGCCGCAAAAGCGGTTTTTATGCACGTTTGGCGCATACTTAACGAACAAACGGATGAAGAGCATCCCTTAACTGCAGAGGCCATTATCGAGCAGCTTGAAGAGCTTGGCTACGGCTGTGACCGCAAGGCCATATATCGCCACATTCAAGCCCTTGAAGAGTTTGGCGTAGATATCGGCAAAAACTCCTGCAGCCCAAGGGGATACTACGTAATGAGCCGCGATTTTGAATTGCACGAGCTTAAATTGCTTGCCGATGCGGTTCAGGCATCACGGTTTATCACCGTAAAAAAATCAAAGCAGCTTGTTGATAAGTTGGGCTCGCTGGCCTCTGTTCATCAGGCCGACGGGTTGCGCCGCGGTCTTTATATGACCGACGACGATAAAACCGATAACGAGCAGATTTTTTACGTGCTTGACGGTGTTTACGAGGCCATTCGCAACAATCGCCGCGTGGCCTTTAAATACTTTAAATATTTGCCCAACGGCAAAAAAGAGTACCGCAACGACGGGGCAGAATACGTTGTAAGCCCCTATGCCGTCGTGTGGGATCAGGAAAAGTATTATATGCACGCCTATCACGCCAAATACGACCGCATATCCAGCTTCCGTCTTGATATGATGGAGGGCATACGGGTTGCCGATTTGGAACGTGAAGAGCAAAAGCGATACAAGTCTTACAGCCCGTCAGATCGCGAAAAGGCCTCCTTTTCTCAGTTCGGCGGCGAGCGTGCCGTCGTGGTGTGCGAGTTTGACAACTCGCTGGCAGGTGCCGTTTTTGATCAGTTTGGTACAAACCTTAAAACGGTGCCCGTTGGTGAAGATAGGTTCAGAGCATCCCTTCCCGTTAACCTTTCTACCAAGTTTTATTCTTGGCTTTTCGGTTTTGGTAACGGGGTAAAGGTTGTGTCGCCTCAATCGGTAATAGACCAGTACAAATCACAGCTTGATAAGGTGCGAGAGAAGTATTAATAATGCTTACTTTTCGCAACAGCACTAAAAATAACCAAAGCATTTCTTTTAATGTTTTGGTTATATTAAAACGGTTTTAAGGGTGAATTTTATGAAAAAAGGTTTATCTTTAATATTGTGCCTGCTTTTAATCCTTGCGGTTATACCAATTGCGCAGGCATCGGCAGCCCCTCTTTACAGCGGCAACTGGAAGGATGGCAAATGGGCTATAACGGGGGCAAGTGCAGACCAAACGGGGCAAGAGCTTGTTGTCAGCGGTTCGGGTGCCGACGTTAAATCCACCGCAACCTATAATCTGGGCGACAGCTTTACCTGGTCGCTTGATTACGCTATCGTTAACAACTATAACTGCAACGAAAGCGACTATACCGATATATCGGTGGGTGACCTAACCTTAAGAATATCCTCAAGCCGCAATTTTAACGCAGGCGGACGAAACGAATCCTTCACCGACAAAAAGCCCTTCACCACGGGCTTTAAACTGCTGTGGAAGGGCAGCGAGTTAAGCACCGACTATTCTTACACCTGTTTTTTTACCTCAATTTACGTCACCTACAAGCTTGAATATAATAAGGGCAATATAGTCGTTACCCGCAAAAGTTCAGAGGATGAGCGAGCCGTTTTGCGAGTAAGTGCCGCATCCTTGAAAAAAGCGGCAGGCAGTTTGCCTAAATTTAACGGAGCGTCGGTTTCTATCACCGACCGAGAAAAAAACAAAACCACCAAGCTTAAAAACTTCACCCTGTCAACGGGTGTCTCAAAAACCGAATATCTAAACTACGGCCGCCTTGTGGGCAAAAGCAGTATGGGCGACGTTAACGGCAACGGCATTTTCAGCAGGGTGGATATGCTGCTTTCACAGCAGGGCATATTGGGCGAAATCGCCTCGTCAACCCTTAAAAAGTCAACGGCTGATTTTGATAAAAACGGCAAAATAGACAGTGCCGACGCCCTTTGCGTCTTTCAGCTGATGGCAGGGGTTAAAGAGTACGACGGGCCAACCGCCAATAGGTTTGTGGCCCTCACCTTTGACGACGGCCCAAGCTACGACACAACCACCCGACTTTTGGATGTAAGCGAGCGATACAACGTGCCCTTTACCTTTTTTGTAATCGGCAAAAACATTGCAGGCAACTCTTACAACCTTACACGGGCTAAAGAGCTGGGGTGCGAGATAGGAAGCCATTCCTGGAGCCACCCCGATTTTAAGACCCTGCACAGCCAGGGCGATACCGACACGATAAAAGCCCAAATTGCCGATACCAACGGGGCAATCAAAGAGGTTATCGGTCAAGATACTCGGCTTTTCCGATTCCCCCTTGTTTACGAGGGATATCCCACCTATAATTTTAAAAGCTACGATATTAATATGAGCTATATTTGCGGCAAGTTTGTGGGCATTAACGAGGAAGATACCATCAAATCCCGCACCGACAGCTTAAAAAATCTTTTTCAGCAGGACGGCACCATTATTCTTATGCACGATTTTGGTGGTAACTACCGCACTATCGAGGCGGTTGACGAGTGCCTGCCCCTTATGCTGGAGCAGGGGATAGAGCCCGTAACGGTAAGTCAGCTTGCCAACCTTAAAGGGGTAATAATGAACAAGGCCGATACGCTCTATTCAAAGTTTTAAATTAAAAAGCGCCTGAACAATCCGTTCAAGCGCTTTTTTTATATTCCCAGCAATCTTTTTGCGTTGCCGTATAAAATTAACTGCTTTTCATCCTCCGTCAAGGTGAAATCATCCTTAACGCCGCCAATATACATAGAAGCGTTGCAGGTGGGGTAATCAGAGCCAAAAACAAATCGCTCTGCACCTGCGGCATCAATTCCGTGGCGCAGCATTCCGTGGCGAAAAATGCCATAGCCCGACAGGTCAAGATAATAATTGTCGCTTAACTCCATACGCTTAATATGGCGCATAAAGTCGTTATATTCGCCGGGGTGTGCGGCAACAAAAAGGGCGTTTTTATGCTCGGCCACCATTTTATCCATCTGGTCGTTATCCATTGAGTGAAAGCTGATGACCATATTATAATGGGCCGCCGCCTCAATAATTTCGCCAAACTCTTTGCAAGAGTAATTGCTCCAACCGTGTATGTAGGGCACCAGCTCACCCACAAGCTTAATGCCCAGCTTGTGCATTCGTTCAATTTCGGCAACCGATTCCTTAACAAAATCGGGGTGAACGTGAAAGCCCGGCAAATAAAAATCACCGTAAAGCTTTTTCAGCTTCAGCGCAAGGTCGTTTGCCTCAACAAGCTGAGCCCATAGGTCGCCTTGATGGTTAAAGGGCAGTTTTATTACCGAACCGCATATTTTCTCTACGCCCAAGCCCTTAAGGTGGTCGACGGTTGCTTGCGGCGACATATTGCAAAATTCTTTGTGAGAGCAAATGTTGCTGTTGTCATCCCAAAAAGGGTGGGTGTGAAAGTCGATTATTTTGTGCATGGCAAACCTCAAAAATCGTTTTTTTAATTATAACCTACAAGCGATATTCCTTCAACCTTTTTTTAACTTTGTGCATACAAAAGGTGAGTTGTGGGCAAAATATAGTAATATTTTGTGCAAATGTTACAAGTTTTTAAGGTTAAATATTACGTATGATATTAATTAAATACTAAAATCGGCTTGAAAAAGACAATAACATTTGTTATTATATAATTAAGCGAAAGGAAGAAACTGTTAATGAATAAGCAGTTTAACTTTGACCGCGCCCGATTTTTGTCGGGCAGGTGCGCTGACGGATATAAATATTTCGGCTGCCACACCCTTAAAGGCAAAACGTTTTTTAGGGTATGGGCGCCGAATGCACGGCAAATAAGCGTGGTAGGCGACTTTAACGAATGGAGCGATACCGCGCTGAAAATGGTTTGCTTGGGCGACGGAATATACGAGGCACAAATCCCTAAGCTGCCCCAATATACCAACTATAAATATTGCATAACAGGGGCAGACGGCAAAAAGGTTCTTAAAGCCGACCCTTATGCATATCATAGTCAGACAAGGCCCGAAAATGCATCAAAGGTTTACACCTCAAATTATAAATGGGGCGACGGCAACTGGCTGCAAGAGCGCCGAGCCCAATCGGCTTATTCGTCACCAATAAATATTTACGAGGTGCACGTTGGCTCCTGGCGTCAAAACGACGGCAGCTTTTACAGTTACCGACAGCTTGTCCAAACCCTTATACCTTACGTTAAGGGTATGGGCTATACCCATATAGAGCTTATGCCTATTTGCGAATATCCCTACGACCCCTCCTGGGGTTATCAGGTAACGGGCTATTATTCGCCTACCTCTCGCTACGGCACCCCCGACGACCTGCGATATTTTATCGACCAATGCCATAGGCAGGGCATTGGCGTTATACTGGATTGGGTGCCCGCCCACTTTCCCAAGGACGAGCACGGCCTGTACCGCTTCGACGGCACCCCTTGCTATGAATATGCCGACCCGCGAAAGGGCGAGCATTACCGATGGGGCACCTGCGTGTTTGATTACGGCAGGGGCGAGGTTTGCAGTTTTCTTATCTCTAACGCCTTTTATTGGATAGAGCAGTTTCATCTTGACGGGCTCAGAGTTGATGCCGTGGCGTCTATGCTTTATCTCGATTATGACCGAGACGAATGGCTGCCCAACAGTCAAGGCGGCAACAGCAACACCCAGGCCATAGAGTTTTTTCAGCGGCTTAATCAAATGATTTTTGCTGCTCACCCCGACCTGCTTATGGTTGCCGAGGAGTCTACCGCTTGGCCGATGGTTACTCACCCCACCCAAAACGGGGGCTTGGGCTTTAATTATAAATGGAATATGGGTTGGATGAACGATACCCTTCGTTACGCCTCTCTTGACCCCCTTTTCAGAAAGCACCACCACGGTGCCCTTACCTTTTCGTTTTTTTATGCCTTTAGCGAAAATTTCATACTGCCTCTGTCTCACGACGAGGTGGTGCACGGCAAAGGCACCCTTATAAGCCGAATGCCCGGGGATTACGACCTTAAATTTGACGGGCTGCGTACCCTTTACGGATATATGATGGCTCATCCCGGCAAAAAGCTGCTTTTTATGGGGCAAGAGTTTGCCCAGTTTAAAGAGTGGGATTATTCTGCCCCGCTTGATTGGAATTTGCTTGATTATCCAAAGCATAGAGCCATGCAGCAATACGTGCGCTCTATAAACAAATTTTATCTAAAAAACCCCACGCTGTGGCAGCTTGACCACTCTGGGCAGGGCTTTTCGTGGATTGTTTACGATGATGACAGCCAAAGCGTTATCGCCTTTTGCCGTCAAGACAGCGAGGGGGAATATCTGATTGCCGTTTGCAATTTCACTCCCGTTGACCGCACCGATTACCGAATCGGTGTTCCCTCAAGCGGCAGCTGGCGCGTGGCATTCGACAGCGATGCCACCTCCTTTGGGGGCAAGGGGCTGCTTGGCTTAAAGGGTATAACCCATTTTCGTTCAAAGGCCATTCCTATGCACGGCTATAAAAACAGTATTGGTATGACCATTCCGGCAATGTCGGTGGTTTATTTAAAAAAGTCAAAAACTAAATCCGTTTCAAATAAAACCTTGAAAGGAAAGTGAAGGTAATGTTCAGAACACAATGCGTAGCAATGTTGTTGGCAGGCGGTCAAGGCAGTCGTCTGGGCGTTTTAACCAACAAAATTGCAAAACCTGCAGTTCCCTACGGCGGCAAATATCGAATTATCGATTTTCCTCTGTCCAACTGCATCAATTCGGGTATAGATACCGTGGGTGTGCTTACCCAATATCAACCCCTGGCCCTTAACGATTATATCGGCTCGGGTCAACCTTGGGATTTAGACCGTCTTAACGGCGGCGTGCACATTCTGCCCCCTTATCAGCAGATTTCGGGCACCGATTGGTACAAGGGCACAGCCAACGCCATTTACCAAAACATACCCTTCATCGAGCGTTATGATCCCGAGTATGTGCTCATTCTTTCGGGCGACCATATTTATAAGATGGATTATTCCAAAATGATAAAAAGCCATAAGGAATCGGGCGCAGAGTGCACCATTGCCGTCCTTGAGGTTCCTATGGAGGAGGCAAGCCGTTTCGGCATAATGAATTGCACCGACGACGGCACCATCTACGAATTTGAAGAAAAGCCCAAAAACCCCAAATCCAACAAGGCCTCTATGGGCATCTACGTCTTTAGCTGGCAGGCGCTTCGCAAATATCTTACCGAGGATGAGCAAAACCCCGATTCTCAAAACGACTTCGGCAAAAACATAATTCCCGCAATGCTTCGTGACGGCTGCAAAATGTTGGCCTATCCCTTTGAGGGCTATTGGAAAGACGTTGGCACAATCGACTCGCTGTGGGAGGCAAATCTTGACCTGCTTAACCCCAAAATAAATCTTCAGCTTGACGACCCCGCATGGAGGATTTATTCACGCACTACGGGTGCACCCCCTCATTACGTGGGCCAAAATGCAAATATAGAAAATTCTATTTTGTCAGAGGGCTGCGAAATTGACGGCACGGTTGATTATTCGGTGCTTTTCAGCGAGGTTACCGTTGAAGAGGGTGCCGTTGTGCGAGATTCCATTATAATGCCGGGAACGGTTATAAAAAAAGGCGCGGTTGTTGAATATGCAATGGTTGCCGAAAATTGTGTAATAGGCGAAAACGCTCATATAGGTTGTTGCCCCGAAGAAATGAGCGACCTTAAAAAATGGGGCGTAGCCGTTGTTGGCAACAACGTAACGGTTGGGGATGGCGCCAGCGTTCTTCCTCAAAGTATGATTTCTTCAGACGTAAAGGCAGGTGAGACGGTATGAAAAGCAAAAGAATGTTAGGTATACTTTTCGGCAATACCCACGATAACCTGCTTAAAGAGCTTACCGAGGTAAGAGCCATCAGCTCAATGCCCTTTGGCGGCAGATACCGTCTTATTGACTTTGCGCTGTCTAACCTTGTAGATGCCGACGTTGAGTCGGTGGCAGTGCTTACAAACAGCAACTATAAATCACTTATGGACCACGTTGGCAGCGGCAAAGCGTGGGATCTTGCCCGTAAGCACGGCGGTTTGTTTATAATGCCCCCCTACGCCAGCACGGGTGCCGGCTCAAACGCCGACAAGGTGAGTGCTCTCAGCGGCATAATGGGCTACTTAAATCACTCAAGAGAAGAATACGTTGCCATTTGCGACGGCGACGTTGTGTGCAATATCGATATGAAGGATATGCTGGCACAGCACGTTGATACAAACGCCGATATAACCATCGCCTATTGCCACGGCGAGGCACCCAAGGGCGAAAACGACGTACTTGGCTTTAAGGTAGAGGAAGACGGCAAAATCACCGAGGCCTCGGTTGCACAGCGCTATGCAGTGTGCGATTACAGTCTTGATATCGTTATTATGCGCAAGGATTTGCTTACGTCTTTGGTTGAAGATGCTATGGCACGCAACCGCAAAAGCTACGAGCTTGACATATTGCTTGAAAGCTGCAAAACCCTTAACGTTTACGGCTATAAGGTAGATGGCTTTGTTGCCGTTATTGACGGAATGCAAAACTACGTCAAGGCCAATATGGCACTGCTTGAAAAGAAGGTAAGAAATCAGCTTTTTGCTCAAAATCACCCCGTTTATACCAAGGTGCGCAATGAAATGCCCGCCAGATACGGCCTTGAATCAAAGGTTAGCAACTCTTTGATTGCCGACGGCTGTATAATTGAGGGCGAGGTAGAAAATTCTATCCTTTTCAGAGGCGTAAAGGTTGGCAAGGGCACCGTGGTTAAAAACTGCATTTTGATGCAGTCTACCAAGGTGGGAGAGGGAGTATATCTTGAGCACGTTTGCACCGATAAAAACGTAAAGGTTTGCGACCGCCGCACCCTTGTTGGCACCCCTGCATATACGGTGTTTATCAGAAAAGGCAGTGAGGTTTAACCTCTATATAAAAGGAGATAACAGATGAAGGTATTATTTGCAACCAGTGAAGCATATCCCTTTGCGATGTCGGGCGGCTTGGCCGACGTATCGGGCGCATTGCCCAAGGCGTTGCGCAAGCGACTTGTGGGTGCCAGGGTTATAATGCCCCTTTACGACACCGTTCCCCAACATCTGCGAGATAATATGCAGTTTATAACCTCAATATCGGTGCCCGTTGCCTGGCGCCGCCAATATTGCGGAATATTTGAGGCCAAGGCAGGCAACGTAATTTACTACCTGCTTGATAACCAATATTATTTTAAGCGCGGCAGTCTTTACGGTCACTATGACGATGCCGAGCGCTTCGCATTTTTCTCCCGTGCGGTGCTTGAGGTTTTAAAGGTTATAGATTTTGCTCCCGATATTATTCATTGCAACGATTGGCAGACGGCGCTGATTCCCATCTATCTGCGTCTTTTCTACGGCAATGAAGAAAAGCTTAAGGATGTAAAAACCCTGTTTACCATTCACAACATTCAATATCAAGGCAAATTTGGCAAAGAGATTTTGGGCGACGTGTTTGGCATTCCCGAGTCCGAGCAAAGCTTGGTGGAGTATGAAGACTGCATCAATCTTATGAAGGGCGCTATCGAGTGTGCCCACCGCATAAGCACCGTTTCACCCTCTTATGCTGAAGAAATTCTTGACCCATGGTACTCTCACGGCCTTGATTCTATCCTTCGTGAGCGCAGCTGGAAGCTGACGGGCATTGTTAACGGAATTGATACCGTGGTATATAATCCGGCAGAGGATGAGCACATTTTTGCCCCCTATTCCGCCGAGGATATGAGCGGCAAAAAGGTAAATAAGCAAAAGCTGCAAGAGCTGCTTGACCTGCCTCAAACCGACGAGGTGCCTCTTGTTGCAATGGTTACCCGCCTTGTATCCCACAAGGGTCTTGATCTTGTGAAGGCCCGCCTTGACGCCATAATGAAATTTGGCGTGCAAATGGTGGTGCTGGGCAGCGGTGACTATGAATATGAAAGCTTTATGCAAGAAATGACTCAGCGTTATCCCGATACCTTCCGCCTGCGCACCGGCTTTATTCCTGACCTGGCTCACAAAATTTATGCAGGCAGCGATATATTCCTTATGCCCAGCAAGAGCGAGCCCTGCGGCCTGTCACAGATGGTGGCCCTGCGTTACGGCAGCATTCCCATCGTACGCGAAACGGGCGGCCTCAAGGATACCATCACCGACAGCGGAGCAGGTGAGGGCAACGGCTTCACCTTTGGCGATTATAATGCCGATACTATGGCTCACACCGTCTATCGCGCCGTGCAGGGCTACGCCGACCGCGAGGGCTGGCAAACTCTGGTCAAACGGGCTATGGAGTGCGAC
This sequence comes from Acutalibacteraceae bacterium, assembly GCA_045630025.1. GTDB lineage: Bacteria > Bacillota > Clostridia > Oscillospirales > Acutalibacteraceae > RGIG2206. The sequence continues at coordinate 10,572 of JAZQSG010000106.1, read as the reverse complement.
AACAGTTGGGGCGCATCCGCCAACGCCTATATCCGTCTTTACAAAGAATTGCTTAAATAAAAATAAAAAAACAAGTGTAAAATTGTTTTTACACTTGTTTTTTGTTTGTTTTTACATAATTTCAAACCCAAACAGTCTGAATTCCTCACAGCCGTTGGTGGTGATGGGTTCAAACACAACACGCGTCGCAGTCCAATCGACCTTATGCACCGCAAAGCGCTGATGGTTATCTTTAATATGCAGACAGTCAATTTCCTTGCCCTCTTTATCAAGTGCCACTACCTTATACTCGGTAATAAGGGTTTGAGGCAGCTTGAAGCTTGTTTCAACCAAGGGGTAACAGCAGGGCATATTGTGATATTTGCGGTTAAGGTCACTGTCAAACACCAGGCGGATGGCGCTGATTTTAGTGGGCGCATCCATAACATACTCGGCCTTTTCGCCAATCCAGAGATTTTCTTCGCCGCGCTCTATGCCGTTGCAAAGAATGTCATCAGAGCATTTTGCGGCAAGAGAGAGGGGAGAAACCTCTCTTTTTACGTCGGGTATAAAGCAGTCATCAGCAAGAAGGGCCTGCTGCAGCGCGGCAACGTCTACATCCTCTACCGCCGTTTCACCCTTTACCGCCATTGCCACTGCGGTGCCCAAGGCCTGACCAAGCACCGAGCAGGTGGCCATAACTCGTGACGAGCTGAGGGCCGCGTGGGTAACGCTGATATTTCTGCCTGCAAAGGTCAGGTTTTCTATATTGGCCGAAATCATGCACCTCAGCGGCAGTCCCCAAGGGCTTGGTGCAGGGTGGAAAATGGTGGGATAACTGTCCTTGTGATAGAAGCCGGCTGGGAAGTGGTCGTCCATACTCCAACCTGCATAGGCAACGGTATCGGGGAATTTGCCTCCTGCCTCAACGTCATTTTGAGTTACAATTACCTTGCCTTTGTATCGGCGGCTTTCACGCTTGCCGGGCAAAAATCCAATCCACTCAAGCTCCCAGTTGTCTACGCCGTGGTCACCGTGGTTTTTCATATGGTCCCAAACGCCGTAGCAGATTTTAAGCAGCTCATCGCGGCATCTGTCGGTGTCGTGAATGCAGTCCCATTCACCGCCAACCTCGATCCACCAAAAGTTGTTGTTCCATTTATCGTCTTTAAAGGGCAGATCTTCTGCTTTTTCGTATTTATAGGCCCATTCGGGTGGCGTAAACTCTACCTTATGGTCGGTTTCGCGAATTTGAAACAAACAACTCATACCCATGGTCTTTTTGTCGGCAACCTCGGGAGGAATGGTTTCGTTAAAGTCGCTCTTTGCCTCTCTGCCATACATATATTCGGCGTGGGTAAGCCCTGCAAGGATAGAGTCACCCGAGCAGTCGGCATAATATTTTGCCTTTACGATATGAAAGCTTTCAGCGTTAGATTGCCAACCCTTTACAGAGGTTATGCGGTCTCCGTCGCAGGTGGCATCGAGGCAAGAAGTGTTAAGAAGCAAAGTAAGGTTGGGTTCTGCCTTTGCTTTTTCGTACAGTACACTATCCCACAAAGGAAATTTAAGCCCCTTGTTTTGATAAAAATTCTCAAGCTGAAGCTCTTCTATGATGCCTGTCTCTCGGTTATCCTTACCGTGAGCACCGCATACCCACATTCTTATTTCTTCCGATGCATTTCCTCCCAAAACGGGGCGGTCCTGCATAAGCACAACCTTTATTCCGTGACGAGCGGCGGCAATGGCGGTGCAAAGTCCGGCAAGTCCGCCACCAACAACGCAAAGGTCGGTGTCGTAGTTTAAATGCTTCATAAGTTTTGCTCCTTTACGTATTCTTTTATTGCCCTTGCAAAGCAACGGCCTAACTCTACCAATCGGTCTTGGCTAACCCTGTTGTCGGGGGTGCCGAAATAGGCCGTTTCAAGGGTGAAAGCCAGGTCACATTCGGGTTTGGCAGACATATTTCGCCAAATTTGAGCCGAGGGCTTGTTCCATTCGGTATAGGGAGCAATGTCGTTAGACTTTTTATATTTCATTGCGTTGGGGGTAATTTGACCTTCCAAAATATTGCCAAACAGGTTTAATTTTTCAACCTTTTCGGGCAGGGTTTGCACAATAAAAACCAGGTCGTTGCGCCCACCCTTGTGCCAGGGGGAATGAAAATCGAAGGCAAGGTTGCACCCGTTTTCGTCGGCATATTTGCGGATGGCCGCCGTTTCGGCATAGATGGACTCTTCGTTTGCGCCGTAATCTCGGTTTTGGTCGTGGGGAACACGGCTTTTGCCTTGGTCACCGTCAAGCACGCCGTCGTAGTCCACAAAAGGCACGCAAAACAGGGTGGCTCCCTCAATGGGTCGGTCAATCAGTCCACTAAGCACGCCCTCTAAAACGTAGCTGCCGGTAGCTTCGCAGGCGTGATGCCGTGCGGTAAGTATAATGCTAAGCTCACCCTCGCCAACGGTAATGCAAGGGGTGGCTCTGCCCTTGCGGCTTGTGCAAAGGGTATCAACCTTTAGCCCCTTTTTAGCGGCAAACTCAAAAAATCTGTCGGGGTGATAGAGCATATTGTGGGCAAAATAAACCTTGCTTTCATCCTTACCAAAGGTGTAGGTGAATTCTTCGCCGTTACACTCGTTAAGCCAACGCCACTCCTTCAGGTCGTGGCTGACTGCGGGGCCAAAATAACCAACGCGGTTTTTTTGCAGCTTAAAGGTTACGGTTTTGCCCTGGGCACCCTCAACGCAAAAGGCCCAATAAAACCAATTTTCGGTTGTGTCGCGCAGCTCGTTTTCAAGGTAAACCACGTCGCCCGCTATTTCTTTTACAGATATATTACCGCCTACAAAATTTTTATGTATAAGCATATAATCAATCCTCGTTCTTGCCGCCGATAAGCGCTCTTATATCTTGGGCGGTTATGTCGCGCAGCTTTTTGCCGCTTTTTGCGGCAATGGCGGCGGCCGCACCGCAGGCCTCACCGGTGCCTACGCAAATGGGCATGGCGCGAAAGCTTGAATGGGCCATATGGGTGCCGCTGATGTTGCGGCCCGAAAGCAGCAAACCGTCAATTTTTTCGGGCACCAGGCAGCCGTAGGGAATGGTGTAGCCCTTCTTTTGAGTAAAGTGCTTTTGGCAACCCGTTTTATCAAGGCCCGCACCCGATATGTTGTGCACGTCAAAATTAAAGTGGGCGTCGTAAACTACGTAATCGTCATATTGCTTGGCCTCTGAAACGTCGGTTTCGTGAAGCGTTTTAACACCCTTAAAATGACGGGTCTCGCGCACGCCTATAAGGGATGCACTGCCTAAAATATAGCAATTTTCATAGCCGGGAGCATATTCTCTTAAAAAGTCCACAATGGGCTTAAGCTGTTTGCGGCAGGTGATTTCTGCTTTGGTCAAATCTTCGGCAGAGGTGCCGTCAACGCCTATAATGTTGGTCATATTAACGGTAACCACACCGGGAATGGTAGATCTGTAAAGCAGCACGTGGCCTGCGGGGTGGGGCAAAATTTCTCTTGCCATGGCCTGCAGCTCGCCCTTTTCGGTTTCAACCAACGTTTCAAAGGAAGGGGGCAGCACCGCTTTATCCATATCAACGCCGCCCACCTTAAACATAAGGGTGGCGGGCTGCATTTTGCCGTCGGTTTCGCGTCCCTTTACAAATTCGGCGCCACTCATATATGCGGCGTCGCCGTCGCCGCTGCCGTCAATCACAACCGAGCAGGTGTAGGCGGTAAAGCCGCTTTTGTTGTGGCACAGTACACCTTTAACACAGTCACCTTCTTTAATAACGTCGCAAAGGGTGGTGTAAAGCAAAAGGTCAGCGCCTGCCTCTTCAAGCATTTCAAGATAGGTTACCGTCAGCATTTCGGGGTCTATGGATTTAAGACTTTTGCACTCAAAATAGTTCTTATCGGCAGCCCTTTTCAAAATCTCGTGATAAATTTTGTTGCCAACCGTGCCTGTAAAATGGCTCATCATACCTGCGGTAGATATACCGCCCACTCTGCCCAACGATTCAATAAGCAGAGTTTTGGCACCGTTGCGAGCAGAGGTAATGGCAGCCGCCACACCTGCAGGGCCCGAGCCCACAACTATAACCTCGTAATCGTTATTTTCTTTAGCGCAAAGGTTAAAATTCATATTGACACCTCTAAAAAAATGTTTTACACTCATAATATAATACAAAAACACAGACAAAACCTTTCAATTTGTAGGTATTTTCTTTGTTTTTGTCGTTGGATGTGATAAAAATGAGTTTAATTGAACAAATTAAGAGCTATATTTTGTTTCTCAAAAAAGATATGGGTCTGCAAATAACTCTGCACCCCTCGGGTGTTGAAGGGGTAATAATGCCCACCGAGCTGAGCGTTTTTAACATACACGATAATTCTTATTGCATTTTTGCCAAAAGCTGTAACGAGCTGTACGACCATTGCATAGAGTGCCAAAAAAAGGTGCGTCAACGTGTTAAGCAGGGCTCCTTTATCGGCACCTGCCACGCAGGGGTTAAAGAGCTTATTTATCCCATAACCGACGGAACCGAAAGGGGAGGGTTCATCTCGGTCAGCGGATATAAAAGCGAAAACGCCCCTTCTTATTTAAAGCGGCTGTCTCAAAAATACGCTTTGCCCTACCGCCAGCTGCAAGAGGTATACGACTCTTTGCAGGATGAAATGCCGCCTAAGGATAGGGTGGATACCTTGATATCCCCTTTAATAAGAATGCTGGAGCTGGCCTATCTTCAAAAGGAAAGTCTGCCAACGCCCACCCTTTCCTTTGCCGACGAGGTGGCCATATACATCAACCGCCACCATTGCCGCGATATAACCAGCGAAGATATATGCCGCAGGTTTAATTGCAGTCGGTCGTATATGAGCGGCTGCTTTAACAGGGATATGGGCATGTCGGTCAGAGAGTATATTACCCGCCTTCGAATAGAGGATGCAAAGCAGCTGCTTATCCACTCAAAAATAAGCATAACCGAAATTGCACTAACGGTTGGGTATACCGATTCAAACTATTTTACTAACCTTTTTAAAAACAAGGTGGGGGTAACCCCGGGCGAATATCGAAAAAAAGCCAAAAGACCCGGCTAACCGGGTCTTTTATTAATTAGAGCTTTCTTTTTTGGCGTGCTCGGTGGGGGTATAGCCGGTAATTCTTTTAAAGGTTTTGCTAAAATGGTAAATGGTGCTGAAGCCCACTGCCTCGGCAATTTCGCTTACCGACATATTGCCCGAGGCAAGCATGGCCTTTGCCTTTTCAATGCGAAGGTCGGTAACGTATTTTGCGGGGGTAATGCCAAACAGGTTTGAAAAAAGCTTGCGCAAATACACCTCGCTTATGCCTGCCACAACGGCCAAACGGGTGTTGTTAAGCTGCTGGTCGGAATAGTTAAGCTCAATATAGTCAACGGCGGGCTGAATAATCTCATATTGACTGCGCTGATTGCTGCTTACCCCCGATTGCATCTGAATTTTTGATATAATGTCATACATATCCCGCATGCATTTGGCCCGCAGCGAGGGCTTTGCCGAAGCAAAGTTGCGTTCAATGCGGTCGTATATGGCAAGCAGCTCTTTGCTGTTTGATATTTCAAATTGGGTGGCGTTCATCCAGGTGCTGTCAACCACGCTTGCCCGCAAATGGCCGCGGTCAAGGTAACCTCTTATATAATCGTCGTCAAGGTACCAGGCGGAAATGTTAATCCAAACAATTTCGCCCGATTCTTGGCATATTTCGGTGCAGTTGCAGCCGTGGGGAACAAAAATAAGGTTGCCCTTGTCGGCAACAAGTGAGCGACCGTCGCACTCAATAACCATTTGCCCCTCCGACACAATGCCAAAGGCCGAACTCCACCTGCGCATTTCGGTGCGCTTTGAATTTTTAACGGTGGCGTAGCGGTTTATGCTTCTTATATCCATTACTATCAGCTTAGACAGGTCAACGTCATACATATAAAGGCAGCTCCTTTAAGGTTGTTGCCTTTATGCTAACACAAAAAACACAAAAAATCAATCGTAAATAATATCAAAAAATACAAACAATTGACTGTTTTGTTCATTGTCAAAACTATAAAACTAATATAAAATAATTATTGGTAAGAGTGATTATTGCCGAAAATCTCCTTGTATGGCCGCACAAAGTCGGGTCTGCCGGCTAACGTGTGCGGCCGTTTTTTATTTGCCACGGCAAGTATCGAAAACAACAAACGCCCCAACGGTAAACCCAACAAAACCAAGGATATAGGGATAAACGTTTTGCCCTTTTTGCGGTGGCGAGACTTTTGTCAATAATGCAACAAAATCCAAAATATCGCGCCCAATATCGTTTTTAACAAACGCTAAAGATTAAATTTGGTAAAATACGATACCTCTTAAAGTGCTAAAAGAGCGTTTTTCGCATTGACAAAAATTTTTTGCGGTGTTAAAATTTAAATATCCGAAAAATCTATAAAAGGAGAGTTAACGCAAATGAAAAGATTACTTTCGTTGTTGCTTGTGCTGTTAGTGGCCTTTTCTATTTTTATGGTTGCCACCGGCTGTGCAGAGTCAGAGCAAAAGGACAACGCTACCAATGGCGGAAAATATGGCAACGATATCCCCGGCGGTGTTGGTGAGGTAAGCGCCGAGGTGCTTGAGGCACTTTCCGAATCAGGCACCATTAAGGTCTATAACTTCAGCGAATCCGGCCTTACCGAGGACGATAAAAATTTCGACAAATATTTTGAAGAGGTTTACGGCGGCAAGGTAGACCACGTTTTCAAAACCTGGAGCTATTGGTTCGAGCAGTTTATGTCAGAATTTGCCGCTAACGACGCTCCCGACGTAACCTACGTTTACAACGAGTTTTGGCCCAAGCTTGGTTCTCGCGGCTACGTATACAGCCAGCGCGAGCTTAAAGAGCTGGGTGTTGTTGGTCTTGACCATCCCGTAGTTTTAAACTCTATGGAGCTTTCCGAATCCAACTATTCAATAGCAGGAGAGGTATACTCTATCGACGTTTACAAGGTATCTCCCACCGTAATGGGTGTTAACAACAAGATACTTAAAGAGTGCGGCGTTAAAAAGACCCCTACCGAATATTATAAAGAGGGCTTGTGGAACTGGGAAAACTTCCTTAAGGTTTGCGAGCAGGTTTGCGCCGTTGACAAAGATGCTAACGGCGAAAAGGATTATTATGGATACGCCGGCTGGAACGGTCACTACGTTATCGGTATGAACGACGGCCGTTTGATTAATATGGATAAAAAGACCGGTAAGGTATCGCTCAACTTCAGTGATATCAAGGTTCAAAACGGTTTTGCAATGTATCAAGACATCTATGCCACCAAGAAGTATGCCGAAATGAACGTTGACCTTGCAGGCGGCAAGGTAGCAATGTTTGTTATGGAAGATTTTAATATTGCCAAGCAGTACTACAACGCTGTTGATGCCTACGGTAAAGACTACGTTAAAGAGTGGACTATTGTTCCTCTGCCCGACGGCCCCGACGCTACTGAAGATTACGTTTACGGCTTCGTAGAGGGCTACTTTGTCGTATCCTCTACCAAAAATCCCCAGGGCTGCTTTAACTACATAATTGCAAAGAACATCTTTAACGAAAAGTATGCCGAGGTTAACACCAAAACCGACCTCAGATATTGGGTAGATGACGAGTGCGACCAAATGCTTGACGACCTTCAGCCCCGCGTTTACGAGGGCTTGTGGGCAGGCGTTGCCAACGTCTTCAAAAACCAATGGGGTCTGTGGGAAGATTTGCGCAAGGGTAAGCAAAGCGTTACCGAGGTTGTGCAAACCTATACTCCTCTCTTCACCCAGCAGTGCGAGCTTGAAAACACCCACAGAAAGAGCTAAAAACTTAAAGGGCTTGACAGAATGTCGAGCCCTTTTTTATCGTTGCAAAGCATAAAAATATGTGCTATCATTAGTCAAAATCAACAGATGGGGAGAGTTATTGATGTACGTTGACCTTTTAGGCAAAAAAAGATTAAAGCTGGGCTTGCATATTCACACCACCGTGTCGGACGGCAAGCTTTCTCCTCAAGAGGTAGCTCGCATTTACCGCAACGCGGGCTACGATGCAATAGCCATTACAGACCATTGGAAGTGGAATCCGTCGGGCGAAATTGAGGGGCTGCGCATAATATCGGGCGCTGAATATAATATCGGCGGGCAGGATTCTGCCGCAAGCGGAGTTTTCCATCTTGTGGCGTTAGGTGCGGCAGCACAACCGCCCCTTAACGATAAAAGCATAACCGACCCCGTTGCCGTTATAGATGCGGTGCACAGCGTTGGGGGCAAGGTTGTGCTGGCTCATCCCGCTTGGTCGCTTAACACCGCCACGCAATTTAAAGAGCTTAAGGGCAAGGCCTTTGCAACCGAGATTTACAATACCGTATCGGGAATGCATGCAAGCAACCGCCCCGATTCAAGTGCTATAGTTGACCTTGCCGCCAATGAAGGGGTTGCTTTCCCTCTTTTGGCTACCGACGATGCCCATTATTACGACGGCGACCAATGCGTATCTTATATAATGCTTGACGTAACTGACGGCAAAACAAGTGATGCCGATATACTGCAAAAAATCGAAAACGGAGAATTTTACGCCACCCAAGGTCCCGAGGTGCATATTTTCCGCAAAGATGACGGAACGGTTGAGGTAAAGTGCACCCCCGTCAATCTTATATCCTTTTACTCCCAAAAGGTATGGACTATCGAGCGCAACCAACGGGGCGAGGGGATAACCTGCGCTGAATACCATCCCGATAAGTTTGAAAAATGGATTCGCGTTGAGGTTACCGACGCCAACGGCAACCGCGGCTGGAGCAACGTAATAATGCTTTAACAAAAAACGACTTGAGAAATTATCTCAAGTCGTTTTTGATTTTTAATTTTACTCCTCGTAGGGGTCTATGGTTGCAAAGCCAAAGCAGGCGCCCGCCACGTAAACCACTCCGTTATCGGGGCGGCAGGCAATGGCATCTGCCTCCCAACCAAGGCCGTAGCCCTCGGTAACAGCGCTGTTGCGCTTGTTTCGGGTCAGCACCTCAAAGGTGGCGCCTCCGTCTACCGTGCGCATGGTGCAGCTGTCGTTCATATAATCGTTACCGCCGCCGGTTATGTAAAATACGTGGGGATAACGCTTATCAATGGTGATGCCGCGAATCTCTCGGCGACCAAGCTGATTAAGGGGAACGTTGTCGGTTAAATCGGTTACCTCGCCATCGGCAAGTTTATAAAGTCGTTTTCCGTCTACGGCGTAATAGGTGTTGTTTATATGGTCAACGCAAACGTCGCACACCTTGTTGGGGCATTCTGCCACCGTCTGCCAAGTGATGCCGCTGTCGGATGAAATTACAACCTTGTTTTCAAAAAGACCAACCAATTCCTTGGTGGCAACGTTGTGGTCAAATACACCGTTGCAGCCCTCCATCTTTTCCCAGTTGTAGCCCTTGTCGGCGGTGCGGTAGGGTCCTGCAAAGGCCACCGATTGATTGGCGGGGTCGCCGTATGCGGTGGCAAGTCCGTTATAGATAAGCCCCGTGTGCACTACCGTTTTGCCGCCGTCGTGGGTAACGTACAGCTCCGAGGGGCCCGTCCAGCTTGAGCGTCGGCCGCAAATGTAGGTGTCTTTATCTATGGCGTAGCCGCCGTAGCAGAAGCCACCCCATTCTTCACCGTACATATTTATATAGCGCCAGGTTTCGCCGCCGTCGTGGGTAACGCAGCCGTCATAATCCTGGGATGCGTAATAGAATAAATCGGGATCAAACACGTTGAAATGGATTTTGCCGCCTGCCAAAATACCCAAATTACCATTGTGGTGCCAATCGGCAGTTAAGCCGCCGTCGGTGCTAAGGCAGGTGAAGTCACCGCCAAGGGTCCACAAAATATTTTTGTCGGTGGGGTGCCAGGCAAATACCAGCTGGCGGTTGTTGTCGGGTATAAAGTTAAGCTTGCGCTGCTTTTTAAGCTCCACCCAGGTTTTGCCGCCGTCGTGGGTTACGAAGCCCGCTTTGTTATAGTCGTGGGACATTTTGCAAACGGCCATATAATTGGGGTCGGCAGGGCTTACCTTTAGCCAAGCGGCGTGATTTTCTTCACCGGCAGGGAAGCCCTCGCCGCCTAAAAATTCAAAGGTTTCGCCGCAATCGTCAGAGCGGTAAACGCCGTCAACGGTGTTAATAAACACACTGTCGGGCAAACTGGCTACTACGTCAAGACCGCCAAGCCACTCGTTAAAGGTGCATTTAAAGGTGCTGCCGCCGTCGTCACTTACGTGAAGCCCGGTTGCGTGAGCGGCGTACAGTCGGCCGTTTGAGGGGTGCACCTTAAGAATAGCATCTCCAAGCCCCTCTTTAACAAGCGCCCAGGTTTTGCCCCCGTCGGTTGATTTAAAAAGAGCGTCGATAGAGCGATGCTCGCCCCAGGTGTGCTTAAATTCAGAGTTGCACATTCTCGACCAATAAACGGTGGTGCAATATCCTAATTTTTCGTCATAACTTGAGGGGTCCATAGCTACTTGATCGCGAAAATCGCGGTAGCTGGCAAAATATCCGCCAAAGGTATGCTCCCAGGTGTC
>JAZQSG010000105.1:0-2213 GCA_045630025.1 Acutalibacteraceae bacterium | reverse complement strand
AGTCTTCCCGTTCAGGCAACGGAGGAAGCTGAGATAAATCCTCTAATGTGAAGCAACGCAAAAATCTTTCGGTAGTGCCGTATATAAGGGGTCTGCCGGGCAGCTCCAATCTTCCCTTTTCTTCAATAAGGTCTTTTTCAACAAGAGAAGACATAACGCCTGAGCAATCAACGCCTCTTACCTGCTCTACAAAGGATTTGGTAACCGGTTGATTGTAAGCAACAACAGCCAAAACCTCAAACGCTGCTTGAGAAAGGGGTGTATTTCGCTGAATTTCAAGCATTTTGCGAATGTTAGCAGCAAACTCCGGCTTGGTAGTTAATTGCCAACTATCGTTAATTCTGATTATAGACAACGCACTATCACGCGCTTCATAATCGGCATTTAAATCAAGAGCCGCTTTTTCAACCTGTTTGGCTTTACACTCAAGAATTTCACAAACTCTATCTGTTGGAAGAGGTTCACCCGAAGCAAAGACAAGGGCTTCAAACTCTCTTTTGATTTCATTCTGTGTCAATGTCGGTCACCTCACTACACATTGTAATTGTTAAATCGCCGCCGTCACCTTCTGCCTTAACACGACGGGTCTTAATAAGCTCCAGCACGGCCAAGAAGGTTGCAACAAGCTCGCTTCGGCTTTCCGCCTTTTCAAACAAGGAAGAAAACCTGACCTTAACCTTTTGGCGCAAATTTCGCAAAACGTAAACGACCTTGCTTGATACCGATACTATCTTTTTAGCAACAAGCGGAGTGAAGGTCTCGGCGGGAGGAGGCAGCTTGCGCATTCCTCGACCGATAGCGTTCAAATATGCAGGCAGAAGCTCTTCGGGTTGGTGGCTTCTGCGGTAATTTTTGTTAATAATAACAGGCGCAGGTAAACGAACGAAACGGTTGAAACCATCAGTCATTTGAGCAAGACGCGCAGCCATCTCTTTGCAAACCTGATACTCAAGCAACTCACCGGAAAGCTCTGCACGGGGGTCAACATCATCATCGTACTTAGGCAAAAGCATAGCCGATTTAATATAAACCAAACGCGCAGCCATTTCCAAAAACTCACTTGCAACATCCATATTGTTTTCTTTAAACAACTCTATCTGTTGCATATACTGACTTAACAGCTCTGTGATGTTGATGTCATAGATATTCATTTTATTTTTGGATATAAGGGTCAGCAGCAAATCAAGCGGGCCCTCAAAATCCGCCACTTTATAGCAGATTGCATCCATAATAAATACCTCAAATCAATCAAATTACAAAATTACCAAAGGGTGCGGAAACTAATCTTCTTAATGCTTCAAACAAACTGTATGAAATATTAGCCAACGGCTCGTCAAGCACACCCATAACAATTAAGGCGATAAGGGCGTAATACATGAAGCGCTCATATCTTCTAATAAACGCCTCAACCTTATAGGGCGTAAGCGAAAACAAAATGTTTGATCCGTCAAGAGGCGGAATGGGAATCAAATTAAATACCGCAAGGCGAACGTTGATATTAGCAGACAAAATCAACATTTGTGACAAAAAGGTTCCGTAACCCAAAAGCATATCGGCAACACAACTAAAGGAAATAAGCACAGCCGACAAAATTATATTAGAGGCGGGGCCGGCAAAGCTTGTTACAGCCATTCCCAGGCGTTGCTTTTTAAAGTTATAGGGATTTACAGGAACAGGTTTTGCAAAGCCAAAACCTACAAGCAATATAAGCAAAGCACCAAAATAATCAATATGTGCAAAAGGGTTAAGAGTAAGTCGGCCTTGATACTTAGCGGTATTATCTCCAAATGCCTTTGCAGCCAACGCGTGAGCAAACTCGTGCACAGGCAAACAAAGAAAAATAACAATCAAAGAAGAAAGGATTGAAACCAATAAATACGGCAGCGAAAAACCGCCGGAGAAGCCGGATAAAATTGTGTACAACAACATAGAAAAATATCACCTATCTTAAAAATGCACATTCTTCCTCAATATAATTATTATAATATATTATTATATTAAAAAAAGCAAGATGTTTATTCATTTTTTAGCTGCACAAATAAAAAATAACCCCAAGTCATTTGACTTGGGGTTTGGAGCGGATTACGAGGCTCGAACTCGCTACCTCCACCTTGGCAAGGTGGCGCTCTACCAGATGAGCTAAATCCGCAAATTATGGTGCCTCCGGTCGGAATCGAACCAACGACACGAGGATTTTCAGTCCTCTGCTCTAC
>JAZQSG010000104.1:0-1925 GCA_045630025.1 Acutalibacteraceae bacterium | reverse complement strand
ATACCCGGCAACGTTACGGGCTACTACATTCCCGTTGTTATACTTGCCGATTGTGACGGCGGCAGAGTTACCCTTACCCGTTACGATATCCAAAAAGAAGAAACTATCGGTCGCCCCTGGGTTATTTCTACCGACGCAGACAACTCCCTTGCCAACAGAGCCAAGGCGGTGGCCGCGCCCAATTTTAAAAAGGGCGATATCACCCTAAGCAACGTTGGCGCAACCACTTTGCTGGTGAGCTATCCTCAGGCAACGGGCGAAGTAGAGTATTATAAAGCCGTTGCCTTAAGCCAAGGGGTTGAAAAGGCAACCGCCCAATTTACCTCATATTATTTTATGCCGCGTGGGGGCAGAGGGGCAATGCAAATAGAAGGCCTTGAACCCGATACCCAATACCGCCTTACCCTTTATCCCGTCGATTTTTACGGTCGCGAGGGCGAGGGCATAGCCACCGAGTTTAAAACCGCGCCACAAGATGCTTTTGAGGGCAAGGTGCTTTACGATGGCCCCATCCTTGCAAAAATGTGGAAGGGCGACCTTCAAAACATCCGTGAAGAGGTGGGCTTTGCCACCGATTCCGACGATGCCACCCCCTACATAATTTCGGCAGAAAAGTACGCCTTGGGCAACCGTTTTACCGTTTTTGCCCAAAACAACCGCAACAGATATAACAACAGCGATACCGATTTCAGCTGCCTGCAGGTGGGGCGCTACACCCTTGCCACCTGCCGCACCAAAGAGGGCAATGCAATGGCCCTTCTTGCCGATTGGCAGATAGACGACGGCAACCCCTTCCTTTCGCAAAAGGTAATGCAGCGCGTCGAACTGCCCTACACCATCGGTCAACAACAGCTGGGGCTTACTCTTGAGGATGGGTGGCTGACCGCCTGGCGCGACCGTTTGCCTGCCATAAGGGTAAGGGCAGAGGGCGAAAGTGCCCCCGTAAGTATCGCCTTGCGCCTTGGCGAAACCTGGGGCGTTTTTGAAAACTGCGCCACCTTCAGCCAAATAAAAATAGTTAAGTGACCAGGTTGCACTTGATTTTTATAAAAAAATACTGTATAATACAAACAAATATATAAGAAGAAGCAAAAATCCGGCGATTTTTGCTTCTTTGATTTTCTTTTTTATATTTTTTTGAAGGAGGGTACTTATGGATTTTTACAGTTTTGAACTTTCCACCTTGCTTTCAGTGTTTGTCAGATCCGCCGTGGCTGTTCTTATCGGTTGCCTTATTGGCAGCGAGCGCGCAAGGCACGGCCGTGCCGCAGGTATGCGCACCCATATTATAGTTTGCCTTGGTGCCGCGCTTACCTCTATGATAAGCATTTACGTCAACGAAATCACCGGCGGAGGCGACGTGCTTCGCATATCGGCACAGGTTATATCGGGCATCGGTTTCCTTGGTGCAGGTATGATAATTCTTAAAAGCAACAACGTTATTACGGGTCTTACCACGGCCGCAGGCGTGTGGACCACCAGCGTTATAGGCATTGCCGTCGGCTTTGGATTTTACGAGGGCGCCATAGTTGTTACCGTGCTTTTCCTTATCGCAATAGTTTTCTTTGCCAAGCTTGAGCGTCGCAAAAAAGCCGCTGAAATAATTTACATAGAAATTGATAATATGTATGCCGCCAACGACATTATTGAGCAAATCAGACAAAATCTGAACATCTCATTCTCCAGCCGAATGATGGCCCCCAAAAGCAATAAAGACGGCAACCTGGGCATTAATATCATTATTGACCGCCGCTTAAACATTGATATTTTGCAGCTTAAAGCTATCGAGCACGTTGTCTTTGTTGAGGAAGAAAGCTGATGCGCGTTTAGTGCAAAAAAATATTGAATTCACAATTTACCCCTGCCACACGGCAGGGGTATAATTATTTATAATGGTTATGGTTAGTCGAAACAAACTTGTTTCG
>JAZQSG010000103.1:0-6450 GCA_045630025.1 Acutalibacteraceae bacterium | reverse complement strand
AACTGGACTGTTGGCGACTCAACCGCTACCTCTGTTGCAATTACCTTCGACAAAGCTGTTGCAGTTCCCGTAAAGGCATCTGTTGGCGGCAACTATTGCGACGACAGATATCTTAAGGATTTTGCTTTGAACGGCACCGTTAACGGTGACGTTAACTACGACGGCGCAGTTAACACCGCAGACCTTCTTGAAACCAAGCAGGCAATGCTTGGCGTTGCAGGCGCTGCTGATGCCGCAAATTGCGACAATAACTACGACGATAAGCTCACCTCTGCCGACGTGCTTTCAATGTCTCACCACATTTTGGGCACAGGACTTATGCCAAATTACGAGAGAGATCCCGTTAAGATTATGGCCATCGGTGACTCTATCACCGCAGGTGCAGGCGTTCCCGCCGCTTGGAGATATTTCTTCTTCGAAAAGCTTTACAGCTACGGCGCAAACTTCCGCCTTGTAGGTCACTACACCTCTCTTGAAGAGCCCCGCTTGCCCGAGGGCTATCGCGGTTACTCTGCAGTAGGTGGCCACAAAACTTCAGATGTAATAGCCAGTCTTGACAACTATATGGCAGTTGATTTTGACGTAATCGCAATGATGATTGGCACCAACGATGCCGACAAGACCCTCGAGCAATCAATTGCAAACTATCGCACCATTCTTGACCGCATTTATGAGACCAACCCCAACGCAAAGGTTTACATTGCTTCATTGTGCCCCAAAGATGGCATTTCAATCAGCACCTGGTGGAACTTTGGTATTAACCCCAACATTCCTCAGTTTGTAGATGAGTACAAGGCAAAGGGCTACGATATCACCTACGTTGATAATATCACCGGCTACGACTGGTCATCTGCCGACTTCATCGCCGGCGACCCCGTTCACCCCAATGCACAGGGCAGAGAAAAGGTTGCAGATGCATACTTCAACGCAATGAAGGACGATGTGATCGCTCTCGGCAACAAGATGCCCACCAACTTCACCTACAATCCTGCAGTTGGCGTTACCGGTCTTGAGGTAGCTGAAACCTTCACCGTAGAGGTAGGCGCAGCAGATACCGTTGAGGCAACCGTTCTTCCATCAAATGCAGTTGTTAAGTCTGTTCTTTGGTCAACCGACGATGCATCAATCGCAACCGTAAGCAACTTCGGTCGCATCACCGGTGTTTCAGAGGGTACCACCACCGTTACCGCAAAAACTCTTGACGGCGGCATTGCAAAGAAAATCACCGTTAACGTTGTTGCTTCAACTCAGCCGACTTCAACTCAGCGCTTCCTCGATACCTTCGAGAATATGAACAATTGGAGCGTTACTGCATCTTCCTCTATCTTCAGCATCAACAACAAAAGATTGGCTGTTAAGATGTCTAACGGCACCGAAACCATCACCTCTACCAAATCTTACGCCTTCGACAACGGCTTCGAACTCAGCTACGATTACTCTGCATCTACCAATGAGACACCCTATGGCAACGGTTTCTACGTAAGCGTTAAGTATGCAGGTGTTGAGGTTCGCACCGCTGACTGCGGCCGCTATGTAATCCTCCTTGACAGCGAGGGCAACACTCTCGGCTCATACTCAACCGTTATGACAACCGAGTATGTAAATACCCGCGTAGTATATAAGGATAACACCATCACCGTATACTACGATAACGAGGCAGTAATCGTTGTTAATGACGTTACTATTGATACCACAAGCAGCAACATCACCATTCATCACACCGAGAAGTGGCGTAATTGCTACCTCGATAATCTCTACCTCGGCAGCTATTAATTTATAATTAACAAAAGGAAACACCGTTGGCGTAATTGCCAGCGGTGTGCCTTCATTTATAATGAAGCGAGGTATTAATATGAAAAAGTTACTGGCTATTGTGTTGTGCCTGGCGTGTATGTGCACAATGCTGGCAGGCGTTAACGTTAGCGCTGCCGAAACAACCTCTGCCACAAAGTACCTTGTTGGCAAGCAGGTAACCGGCATCGACAGCGACAACTGGACCATTTTTTCCAATGGCTCGGTTGCTCAAAACAAGCTTTATGCAGCATCCGGCAACAACACCAGCAGCGCCCAAACCAAAAACACCTACACCTTGGGCGAAAACTACACCTTTGAGTTTACTTTGCAGTTTACCAACGATTGCAATAATTTTTACGATGAATACGTTGCTGTTAAGCTTGGCACCAACCAGCTTCGCGTGCGCAACATCACCACCTATTCTGCCGACAGCGCAAAGAACTACGGCGTTGAGCTTTATAACGGTTCAACTCTTGTTGCCTCGGCTTACCTTGGCGGCACCGCATCCAGCGTTGACGGTCAGTATACCTTCAGCTATAAAAACGGCGTGTTCTCAGGCACCGTTAACGGCAGCGCCATTAACTGGACCGTTGGTAACTCAACCGCAAAGCAGGTAACCGTTGCCCTTGCCGCAATAGAAGACGCCTATTTTGGCGCCTCTGTTGCCAACAACTACGGCACCACTACCAGACGCTATATCAGCGACCTTAAAATCCGCGGCAGTGCAAACGGCGACAACAACTATGACGGAGAGGTTAACTCCGCCGACCTTCTTTTGGCAAAGCAATCTATGCTTGGCATAGCTGACGAGGCAGGCAATTGCGACAGCAACTATGACGACACCTTAACCGCAGCCGATATTCTTTCGCTTTCACAGCATTTGTTGGGTAACGGCTGGCTTGAAGGGTACGAGCCCGACCCCATCAATATTATGTGCATCGGCGACTCAATCACCGAGGGCGTAGGCACTTTAAGCGGCTGGCGCGCCAGCTTTTTTGAGCAGCTTTATGCCGAGGGCGTATACTTCAATATGGTTGGCTCTTACACCACCAAGCATGATTTCCGTCTGCCCGAGGGCTATCGCGGCTTCTCTGCGGTTGGCGGCTATTCTACCAAGAATATTCTTGACAAAATGCCCACCTACGTTAAAAACGATTTTGACGTGGTCGCAATTATGATCGGCTACAACGATCGCTTGCAGTGGAGCGCCAGCAAGTCAATCGAATACTATCACGGCATTCTTGATGCAATCTACGAAAAAAATCCCGATGCATACGTATACGTATCAACCATGTGCCCCGACGGTCAGCATTTAGATAACAACTGTGTTGATTGGGAAAACGAGACTATCAATCCTCTGCTTCCCGCAATGGTTGCAGAGTATGCAAAATTGGGCTACAACATTAAGCTTATAAACAACATTCACTACGGCTGGACCGCAGCAGACTTCCCCTCAACCGACCACATTCATCCCACCGAAAAGGGCAGAGCCAAGATTGCTGCTGCGTTTTGCGACGGAATGAAGGCAGATATGCGCAACCTTAACAACAGCTCTAGCGCAACCTTTGCTTACGAGTCCAAGATGAACGTTATTACCGACCTTACCCTTGCCGAAACCAACGTTACCATCGAAAAGGGAATGGCCAAAACGGTTGCTACCGCCATCACTCCTGCAAATGCTCCTATTCAAAACATACTTTGGTCAAGCAGCAACGAGTCGGTTGCCAGCGTTAACATCGACGGCCGCATCACCGCCGTGGCAGAGGGAACCGCCACCATTACCGCCAAAACCCTTGACAGTGGCATTGAAAAGACCGTTACCGTTACCGTAACCAAAAACACCCAAAGCTCCTCAACCAAGGTGTTTAACGAAACCTTCGAAAATCTTAACAACTGGAGTTTGTCCGACAGCACCTCTTTGTCTATATCAGGGGGCGCCTTGTCCGCCAACTATCCTCAATCAAACGAAACTGCTACAACCAAAAGCAGCTATAGTTTTAAAAACGGCTTTGAGCTAAGCTTTGATTACCGCGCTTACGGCAACGAAGGCGAGGTTTGGAGCAACTCTTACGGCGCAATCAAATATGCAGGCGTAGAGCTCCGCTGCGGAAATGCGGGCAGACAGTTTATTTTGGTTGATGCTAACGGCAACGTTTTGGGCAGCTACACAACGGTGGTTACCATTGATTACGTAAATTGCCGATTGGTTTACAAAAACGGCACCTTAACCGCTTATTATAACAACGAGCCGGTTATTGTGGTTAACGACGTAACACTCAGCACTACAAGATCAACCGTAACCTACGTTCAAAATCAGCGTTACAGAGCGGTAAGCATCGATAATATTTATATCGGTTCTTATTAAAATCAAACCACCCAAGATTAAAGGTCTTGGGTGGTTTTTTATTTCAGCTTAGTTTTAATTTTTTCATAAATTTCAACAATTTTAAATTTAACCTTGTATTTTTCGCCGCCCTTAACCACCTGTTGCTCTTGTTTACCGAAAGAGGCGTCGTTATCCTTTTGCGAGGCGCTGCCAATGCACAAATTAGGAAAGCAAACGCACCACCAATTTTGCCCCTCGCCGTCGCCCAGAAGAACACGGACCGCCATATATTCTCCGGCCGGAAGAGTGTAGTCGTCATATACTCTTGTGTTAAAATCAGAGGGAGCAACCACAGCTTTGGCGGAGTAGTTTGCCCCTTCTTTTGCCAAAACTGAATTGGCAACCTGCTCCAATCGTTCAAGGTTGTTCTCAGCAAGCTTTTGGGCTTGATTAAGATTGTCAGTCCCTTCAAAAAGGCCTTCAAACTCCTCGAGCAGCGCATCCCTCACCTTTAGCTTTATTTGCTGGTCGGCAGTGCTGTCTGAATTTGCAAGAATGTGCAACCTAAGCACGTTGTTTCTTATTTGCTGGCAGCTGGCGTCAAAGCAAGCCAATGACATAAGTATGGTAAAGGTAAGCCCCAGGGCTAACGAGGCAACCAAGCGCCCCTTGTTTAATTTAAAATTAACCATTAAAAAACCGCCTTTCGATATGATTATCGAACAGACGGTTTTAATTTATTCAATTATTAGAATAGATTTTTTAACGGGGCGGCAAATCTGCGCCCAACCAAATTGACTTCTGATAATATCGGCACATTTCTCGCAATTTGCTTGGTCGTCAAAAATGGCAAACAGGGTAGGGCCTGCGCCGCTTAAACTGTAACCCAACGCACCGCAAGCTTCAAATCGGCTGCAAATATCAGCCACTCTGTCGCTTTGCCAAAGGGGAGCAAAGCTGTTGCCCAAATGAGCGGCAACCTTGCTTAAATCGCCTTCGCTTAAGCTATCCTTAACCTTGTCAATAGGGGGGTGAAACTGATTTTCAGCGTTGTCAAAGCGGCCAAACATAGCCCCCGTAGAATCCTTAACTCCGCCCGATGCCAAAAGAATAAAGCACTCGGGCAGATAGGGCAAAAGGGTCAAATTTTCGCCAACGCCCGTTGCATAGGCGGTGCCGCCAAGCATAGCAAAGGGTACGTCCGCACCAAGTGAAAGGGCAATTTCATCAAGCTCCACCTGGGTCACCCTTGCAAATATTAGGTCAAGGGCGGTTAAAACTGCGGCACAGTCGGCACTTCCGCCGCCCATACCCCCGGTAATGGGTATGTGCTTTTCAATATGTATTTTGCCGCCGATGTTAATACCTGCAGCTGCAGAGTATGCCTCCACCGCTTTTTTAACGATGTTTTCGCCCTCAATTTCAACGGTTGACGTAACCTGCAAGGGCTGATTAATGGCAAAATTCACCGTAACAACGTCGGCAAGGTCAACCGACTGCATAATCATACGCATTTCGTGGTATCCGTTGGCCTTTTTTGCTTCAATATCAAGGGCAAGATTCAACTTACCGTAAGTTTTAATCTTCATTTTGCTTCACTTTTCAGCTCTTCAAGGAACAAGCCGACGCGACGAATTGCCTCTTTAATATGGTCAACAGAATAGCAATAGGATGCGCGCACAAAGCCCTCGCCGCCAACGCCGAATGCGGTGCCGGGCACCAAAGCCACCTTGTGGGTGTAAAGCAATCTTTCGCAAAACTCGTCGCTGGAAAGACCACTGGATTTAATGCAGGGGAAGGCGTAAAAAGCGCCCTTCGGCTCAAAGCAGGTCAAGCCGATTTGGTTAAAGCCGCTAACCATAATTCTGCGCCGCATATCGTATTGCTCAAGCATTTTTTCAATGTCGCTGTCGCCGTATTTAATGGCTTCAATGGCAGCGTGCTGAGAAATGGTGGGGGCGCTCATAATGGCAAATTGATGAATTTTGGTCATTTGTGAAATAACGGCGTCGGGTCCGCAGGCATAGCCAAGGCGCCAACCCGTCATAGAGTAGGTTTTTGAAAAGCCGCCTATAATTACGGTGCGCTCGTGCATACCGTCGATAGAGGCAATAGATACGTGCTTAATGCCATAGGTAAGCTCACCGTAAATTTCATCCGATAAAATCATAATATCGGTGCCGCGCAGCACTTGGGCAATTTCTTCAAGATGCTCTTTTTCCATAACTCCGCCGGTGGGATTACAGGGGAAGGGCAGCACCAACAGCTTTGTTTTGTCGGTAATAAGCTCTTTAAGCTGCTCTGCCGTTACTCTAAACTGGTTTTCGGCC
>JAZQSG010000102.1:0-8212 GCA_045630025.1 Acutalibacteraceae bacterium | reverse complement strand
ACCGCTATCGGCTACGTTCCGAAGCCTGAGGACATCGACCTTACCGACCTTGATATGGATATTGATACTCTCAAGTCTATTCTTAAGGTTGACAAGGCCGCTTGGGAGCAAGAGGTAGCCGAAATCACCGAGCATTACAAGAAGTTCGGCGATCGTTTGCCCGAAGAGCTTGAAAAGCAGCTTGCAGCTCTTAAGAGCCGTCTTGGCATCTAATTTATAAATAAAAACGGCTGAATTAATTTCAGCCGTTTTTCCATAAATGAAAGGATTTTTATGGAACCAAGAGATTACATAGTATCAAAAATTGAAGGCGAATACGCCTATTTGCGCTGCGTTGACGGTGCATATGACCAAGAAATCTACATTGCAATGGCTCTGTTGCCCCCAAATGTAGACGTTGGTACAAAGCTTCATTATGAAATGCTGCAATATACTATTATTTAAGGCGGTGTTGTTATGGTTAAACATATCATTTTGTGGAAACTTAAAGAAGGGTTCAATACCTCTGACGTTAAAATGGGAATCAAAGAAGGACTTGAAGCATTGCTTGGTGTAGTGCCCGGTCTTGTTGAAATTAGTGTTCAAACCGATTCTCTTGCATCTTCAAATGCCGACGTTATGCTTTATTCTGTTTTTGAAGATGAAGCTGCACTTAAAAACTATGCAGTTCACCCGGTTCACGTTGAGGTGGCAAACACAAAGGTGCGCCCCTTTACAGAGGTTAGACTGTGCTTGGATTTTGATTGCTGATAAAAAGGTCAAATCGATGCTTTCGATTTGACCTTTTTAATGTATTGAGCAGTTTTTGTTTAAATAGTTTTGTTGAAAAATAATATAAATATTGATTGAATTTTATAAACGATTGATTTTTTGAAAAAACAAGTTATAATACTAATATGAAAGGGGAGTTTAACTTGATTTCTATTGCTATTGTTGGTTACGGCAACTTAGGCCGTGGCGTTGAATCAGCCATATCTCAAAACTCAGACACCACCCTTTACGGTGTTTTTACCCGTCGCGCCCCCGACTCTTTAAAAACTGTGTCCGGTGCAAAAGCATTTTCTTTGAATGATATTTTAAACCATAAAGATAATATTGATGTTCTTATAATTTGTGGCGGCAGCGCTACCGATTTGCCTGTTCAGACTCCCGAACTGGCTAAAAACTTTAATGTCATTGACAGCTTTGATACCCATGCAGAAATACCTAACCACTTTGCTAACGTTGACCTTTGTGCAAAAGCAGCTCAAAAAACAGCTGTTATATCGGTTGGCTGGGATCCCGGTATGTTCTCTGTTAACCGCCTTTATGCAGAGGCGATTTTGCCTCAGGGCGAAACCTATACCTTTTGGGGCAAGGGCGTAAGCCAAGGCCATTCCGATGCTATTCGCAGAATTGAAGGTGTTGTTGATGCGCGTCAATACACCATACCCGTTGAGGAAGCACTTAACGCTGTAAGAGCAGGCGAGTGTCCCCAGCTTACAACCCGCCAAAAGCACAAGCGCGAATGCTTCGTGGTTGTTGAAGAGGGTGCCGATAAAGAGCGCATTGAGCGTGAAATAAAAGAAATGAAAAACTATTTTGCCGATTACGACACAACCGTAAATTTCATTTCTATGGAAGAGCTTAACCAAAATCACAAGGGCTTGCCTCATGGCGGCTTTGTAATCAGAAGCGGTAAAACAGGGCTTGATAGTAAAAACAGCCACGTAATAGAGTATTCTCTTAATCTTGATTCTAACCCCGAGTTTACCTCATCTGTTTTGGTGGCTTATGCTCGTGCTGCAGTTCGCCTTAATAAAGAAGGAATTTACGGCTGCAAAACCGTGCTTGATATTCCTCCTTCTTATTTGTCGGCCGACAGCATTGAAAATCTTAGAAAAAGATTGCTTTGATTTGTCTGAAATCAAAAACAAAAACAAATTAACCGAATTAAAATTGACAAATTAAAATTACAGTTGTAAAATTATTTGAATTTATTAACTTTAGTCCTGAAGGTTTCCTTCGGGGCTAGTGTTTTGTTGAAACAAGGGTGAATTTTTAAATTATGTTGTTATCAGTTTCCATAGCATTGCTTGCCGGCTTGCTTATGACTCGTCTTTTTAAACCGTTTAAGTTGCCGTCTGTAACTGCATACCTGATTGCGGGTGTACTTATCGGGCCTTATTGCCTTGGCAAACTCGGTATCGAGGGTATTGGCTTCGACAAGATGTCCAGCGTTGAAAGCTTGGCCATAGTTTCAGAGGTTGCACTTGGCTTTATAGCGTTTGCTATTGGCAATGAGTTTAGGTTTGATGACCTTAAAAAGACAGGCAAACAAGCGCTGATTATAGGTATCTTCCAAGCCATTGTTGCTACAATCTTAGTCGATTTTGCTTTGCTGGCAGTACACGTTATAATGCCCGATAAGCTTTCTGTGCCCCAGCTTATTACCTTGGGTGCTATTGCAACTGCAACTGCTCCTGCCGCCACACTTATGGTTGTAAGGCAGTACAAGGCAAAGGGCCCGTTAACCAAATTGCTTTTGCCTATCGTTGCGCTTGACGACGCGGTTGGCCTTGTTGTGTTTGCCGTATCCTTTGGTATTGCAAAAACACTCGTCAGCGGCACGGTTGACGTTGTTTCAATAGTTGTAAACCCAATTATAGAAATTGTATGTTCACTGCTTCTCGGCGCGTTGATGGGTTGGGTGCTTACCCAGCTTGAAAAGCTTTTCAACTCAAATACAAACCGTCTTAACCTTACAATCGGCGTTGTGTTTTTAACTGCATCTCTGTCAATGCTAGAGTTCCCGATTGGTTCTGTACATATTCATTTCTCACCCCTTCTTACTTGTATGATGCTTGGAACGGTGTTTTGCAACATATGTCCGCTTTCTCACGATTTGATGAACGCATCAGACAAGTGGACTTCACCTTTGTTTGCGCTGTTTTTCGTAATCAGCGGTGCCGAGCTGGAACTTAGCGTGTTTGCCGATTGGGCTATTGTTGTTGTAGGCGTCGTTTATATCATTTTCCGTTGCCTCGGCAAATATTTCGGTGCATATGCCAGTGCAAAGGCAACCAAATGTTCTCCCAACATCTGCAAATATTTAGGTATAACCTTGTTTCCTCAAGCAGGCGTTGCTTTGGGTATGTGTGCAACTGCAATGCAGTTGGGTGCCGATGAAGGAGCACTTATTAGAAACATAACCCTTTTTGCAGTGCTTATTTACGAGCTTGTTGGACCTCTTCTTACACGCCAAGCATTGCAAGCAGCAGGAGAAATTCATCCTATTACTGACGATATTAAGCATCGCCGCCAAGCAAAGCTTGATGCAGTGCCTAAAAAATAAATTAAAGAGCATCTGTTTCAAATAGATGCTCTTTTTTGTTATGGGTCGCATTTTTCGCAAGGGGACAAACCAATATCATTTAGGTTGCTTTTAATGCCGGTGTAGTTACGCTTTAACGTGGCGTTTAAATCTTTAGTTTCACTGCAGTCAGGCAGGTGATAGGTTTTTGTTTCGGTGCAAATTACGTAAATTTGTTTTGTTTCAGAAAAAGACTGGGGCTTTTCGCTTACCTCGTAATAATCGTAGGGCTTGCTGTCGCCTGTGGTATAGTCTATTGTAACACCGTCTTGCACGTTAAAGCAGTAAATGTTAAAGCAAACGCCTTTGCCGTTATCTTCAATAGAATACGCTTCAATTTGTACACCCGAGGCCAATAAATTATCACCTATAAAAACGGGTGTAACTCTGTACAGAACGTGGTTTTTGGTTTGCTTAACGTAGTCGGAAACGTAATTTTCAAAGCCCGCCATAACATTGTTGTTTAAGTGCCTTGTGCCGGTAAACAGATTTTTGCTGTTCGCACCCTCTGCAGTTAGCTGAAAGGCAATTAGGTGGCAACGGTTATAGAGATAACGCCCCTCTATAAATTCATACATTATGGAGTGCCAACCACTTGGCCTTATCTCGTTAATATCTTCACGTTGCGCGGTTGGCATAAGTTCAACACCCACGCATGCAAAAGCCACACCGCTTCGACCTAACTCGTCAAGCTCGCTGTATTTCTCGAATGGCCGGGCTACAAGCTCTTTTTCATTAAATTCGGGCACGTTATTGTTAACTGTAACGTAGTCAAAGCCGTAATATTCGGGTGGATTGTTAACGACGTCAGTTATTATTGAAGAGGGGTATTGCTCGTCTATATAGCCCTCAAGCTTGGCTGTTAATCGGCAACCTGCACAGCTGATACATAAGCATAAAAGGGTGAGCAAAAGCAACGCTTTTTTCAAAAAATTCAAGAGTCTGTCCTCCTGAAAATTTCAAGGGTGATTTTATCGTGGGAAGTGCCGCTGAATTCCTCTTTGCTAACTCGTTTATAACCCTGTTTAAGGTCAATATCAAAATAACTGTCGGCAGGGTAGCGCCTGTTCCAGTTAAATAAATAAATTTCATCTGCCCATTGTGCATCAACGGGCAGATTTTCAACAAAACAAAAATCATCTTTTCCCGCCGTTTGCAAAAAACTTTCGTCTATTATAACGTTGCATTCACCGCTAAACGTTTTTGCAGTATAATTGTTCATATAAATAGGGGAGTTGCCGCATATTTGTGCAATTTTCTGCCTAACTGCAGAGTCTTGACTTTGACGACGACCGTTAAAGGTCATACCGTTGTTTTTATCTACACAAACAATGATTTTCAATGTGATTCACCACCCAAACTTTTGTTATATTATATCATCACAAAAACAAATTGTCTATAACAAAAGCCGACTTTAAAATTAAAGTCGGCTTAGTGTTTTTAGTTGCTTGTGCCAACGGTTACAGTCAGCTCAATGTTTTTACCGTCACGATAAATCTTTAACTTTAATTTATCGCCGGGCTTGTGTGCTTTAATTGCTGATGACAGCTCGTTATAGTCGGTAATCTTTTTGCCGTCAACGGCAACTATAATATCGTTGGCCTTAATACCTGCTTTATCGGCAGGACTGTTAGCCATAACAGACGATACGTAGGCGCCTGCAGGCATTCCCTGGCTGCTGTCGGCGGTGTAGTTGGTGTTGATGCTTACGCCGATATAGGGCTGGCCGCTATCTTTGCCGGTAATAATTTTATCGCAAATTTCGGTAACCTTATCAACGGGAATGGCAAAGCCCATTCCTTCAAAATCCTCACTTACAAGCTTGGCGTTGGTTATGCCAATCAGCTTACCCTCGTTATCAACAAGAGCACCGCCCGAGTTGCCGGGATTTATGGCGGTATCGGTTTGAATAAGACTCATTTGCATAGAGTCAATGGTAAGCTGTCGGTTGAGGCCGCTGATATATCCAACGCTAACAGAGCCCATAAATTGCAAACCGCCGGGATTTCCAACCGCAACAACGTTTTGACCAACCTTTAAATCGGAAGATTTACCTATTTCGGCGGCGGGTAAAGAGGTTGCGTTGATTTTAATAACTGCCAGGTCAATGGTTGAATCGTAACCAACAATGGTGGCGCTGTAAGGGTTATCCATATCGTCAGAAAGATAAACCTTTATTTTTCCGCTGCGGCTTATGGCAGAATCAATAACGTGCTTGTTGGTTATGATATATCCGTCAGAGGTGTAAATAACGCCTGAACCCGAGCTGTCCGACGTGCTTGAGCCACCGAAGAAATTATAAGAATTGGTTGATACGGTTATGCCGACAACGCTGGGCTGAACCTTTTCGGCAACAGCTTCTACAAAGTTTTCGGTGGTGTTGGTAATGGTTGTGTTAGCGTTAACACGGTTGCCGCCGTCGTTGTTATTGTTATTATCACTTTGATGAGTGCCCTCTGTATTTGAAGAGTCCATTGCAAACATGGTAACGGCAGAGGATACAACGGTAGATAAAACAGCGCAAACTATAAGGCATACGATAAAGGTGGTTACAGAAAAGCCCTTTTTGTTGTTGCCCTCATCGTTGTTTGAAGAAGCAGGTACTGCCGAATAAGATGTGGGCTGAACGCGGGGAGTGGTCTGATAGGTATAACCTCCGGGCTGACCTTGAACTGATGCATTATATGAATATTGCGGCTGTTGAGGCGAGGGAATAGGCGTATAATTTGCGGTGGGCTGTGGGTTTGCCGCTGACGTATCAACGCTTGAAGTTGAATCTGCTGCAGGTGCCTGCAAAGGTTGATTGTCGTTGTTTTGATTGTTGTAGTTATCAAATTGATCCATTATAAAAGCTCCTTTCGAACAATGGATAAGTAGATAATATCACAAATTTATATATTTTGGTATCAAAAATATTAATGAATGGTTAATAATTGTGGACATTTTGACAATTTTTATACAAAAGATAAAAATTTTAAGTTTAAAAGTGGAAAATTTAATCAGTATGTGTTATTATTATATCACAATATAATATAAAAACAAGGGGAGTATTTTTATGACTACTCAAGAGAAAATTAAAGAGCTTGGTATATTGCCGGTTATTGTTATAGATAATGCTGAGGCCGCTTGCCTTTTGGCAGACGCTTTGTTGGCAGGTGGAATATATGCAGCAGAAATTACAATGCGTACTGCCGCCGGTAAAGACGCTATTGCCGCAATGAGCAAAGCCCACCCCGAAATGTTGGTTGGTGCAGGCACCGTTCTTACTGCTCAAGCAGCAGAGGATGCTATTGCAGCAGGTTCTTCTTTTATTGTAAGCCCCGGCTTAAATCCTGTAGTTGCAGAGGTTTGCGCAAAACACAACGTGCCCTATCTTCCCGGTGTTGTTACACCTACTGAAATTGACCAGGCACTTGCTTTGGGTCTTACATGGTTAAAATTTTTCCCTGCCGAGGCATTTGGCGGAGCAAAAACCATTAAGGCACTCTGCGCACCCTATCAAGATGTAATGTTTATGCCTACGGGCGGTATTTCTCTTGACAATCTTGACGAATACTTAAAGGTAAAGTGCATCTATGCTTGCGGTGCCAGCTTTATTGCAGAGCGTAAGCTTATCGCCGAGCATAATTGGGACGAGATTACTCGCCGTTGCGCAAATGCAGTCGAAACCGTAAAAGCTATCAGAGGTTGATGTTGTAAAAAGGTTAAAATAATGTAACTGGATTTTTACGTTGTTTTGATATATATTACATAGTGTATGAATGTATTTTTATAAGGAGGCGACTATCCGATGAATAATCCGTTTGAAAATAAACCGAATGTTGACCGCACATCGGGTGTTGACCGCACGTCCGGTGTAGACCGTACTTCTGGTGTGGACCGTACTGCTGGAGTAGATCGTACTGCATCCGTTGACCGTACCGCAGGTGTGGATCGTTCTTCAGGCGTAGACCGTACTGCAGGCGTAGACCGTACTGCAGGCGTAGATCGTTCTTCAGGCGTTGACCGTACCGCAGGCGTAGACCGTACTGCAGGTGTTGGTCGCACTGCACAACCGCAGCCAATAGTTTTATCTGACGGCCGTGCCCCTTCTGCAGAGGCAATTCGTAAGGCGGCAGAGCACGACTATTTTCCGGGCTTGCACGCTGATGAGCCGGCGGAAGAATCTACCGATATTTATTCCGGTAAACAAATTATCGAAGAAGCTGCCGAACCCGTAGATATTTTTTCGGGCAGCCACAATGCAATTTACGGTGACGTTCAGTCTGCCGATGACGGCATTGAAAACATTTCAAGCTCTACCCCCAGAAACACCCATTTTATCGACGAATTTGTTGATGAACCCGTTAGAAGGGGCGGAAAGAAGAAAAAGAAAGATAAAAACCTCACCAAGGCACAGCGTATATTGCGCACCACAGCAAAGGTTTTCCTTTCTGCATTCTTTGTAATGGTAATAGTTGGCTGTATAGTAACCGTTGCCTTTATGGTGTACGTTTTCGGTTTTGTTGACGATTCTATCGAAGACATTCGTTTGGATGAGCTGACCCTTAATCTTACAACCACCATATACGTTAAAGACCAAGACTTTGTGCCGAAAAAGGATAAAGACGGCAATATCGTCGGCGATACGGAAAAATGGATTGAATATCAGGATTTGTGCTATGAAAACAGAACCTGGGTTAATCTTAACAACATAAATCAAAACGTAATTGATGCTTATGTTGCTGCCGAGGATGAGCGCTTTTATACCCACAGCGGTGTTGACTTTAAGCGAACGTTTTTGTCCTTTGTAAATATGTTTGTTGAGATTTATGACTCTCGACAAGGCGGTTCTACCATTACCCAACAGCTTATTAAGAA
>JAZQSG010000101.1:0-6199 GCA_045630025.1 Acutalibacteraceae bacterium | reverse complement strand
AACAACCTGCAGCTGAGTTAAGCAACGATAATAATGACGTAAATCAAACCGACAATAATTAATAGGAGGTTTTTAATTATGAGTGAAAATGCTATCAAAGGTATTATGGACGTTACAATGGAAAAGGTTCGCGCAATGTGTGATGCAGATACTATTATCGGCAAGCCCATTGTTGCAGGTGATGAATTAACCATTATACCTATCTCTAAGGTTTCTTATGGCTTTGCATCAGGCGGCTCTGATTTTCCCACCAAAACAGGTCGCAATGCGTTTGGCGGTGGTGGTGGAGCCGGTATGACTATTGCTCCTACTGCATTTCTTGTTATTAAAGGCACCGACGTTCGTATGCTTCAGGTTAGCAACAAACCCGATGCAACCGATAAAGCAATTGCTCTTTTGCCCGATTTGGTAGATAAAATAACCGCTTTATTTAAAAAGGACAAGGACGAAGAGAAAGCTAAATAATAAATCAAACGCAACTCTGCATAATTATCTATATATGATTATGCGGGGGATTACGCTTGAAAAAAATGTTTTCATTAATAACTTCATTAGTTCTTGCGGTATTATTTTCTTTTTCTGCTTTAGCACAACCCGATTTATCCGTTTCGGCAAAGCATTGTGTTTTGGTTGATGCCGCATCCGGCAGCGTACTTTTTGAGAAAAACGCTTATCAAAAAGCTTCTATGGCCAGCACAACAAAAATTATGACTGCACTTATCCTTTGCGAGCAGCCCGATCTTAATAAAGAGATTATCGTTACCGACAGTATGGTTAGGGTTGAGGGCTCTTCTATGGGCCTTTTGAAGGGTGACAAGGTTAAGTATATTGATTTGCTTTACGGGCTTATGCTCGCATCGGGCAACGATGCAGCAAATGCGGTTGCAATATCACTTGGCGGTAGCATTGAAAATTTTGCAGAGATGATGAACGACCGTGCTGCACAAATAGGTATGTCTTGCACCAATTTCGTTACTCCGTCGGGCCTTGATGATGCAAAACACTACACTACGGCTTACGATATGGCGCATTTAACCTGTGCGGCTATGGATAACGAACTTTTTGCATCGGTATGTTCTAAGGAAAAAGCCACGTTAGAATTTGGAAATCCGCCCTATAAACGAACAATTAGGAATCATAATAAGCTGCTTAGTATGTATGATGATTGTGTTGGGGTAAAAACAGGTTTTACCAAAAAGTCCGGCCGTTGTTTGGTTAGCAGTGCAAAACAAGGTGGAAAGAGCGTTATATGCGTTACGTTAAATGCACCTGATGATTGGAATGATCACATTAAACTGCTGGATTATGGGTTGAAGCAGATAGTTACAAAAAACATTGAAAGCCCTGATATTAACCCGCTGAAAGTAATTGGCGGTGATGAAGCATGGTGCAAAGTTAGTGCTTCTAACACAAGTGTTTCCACCACGCCTGAAAACTTTAATAATATTAACTTTACTTTTCAACTGGAACAAAACCTAATTGCACCTATTAATAAAGGTGACGTGGTCGGTACGGTTTTTGTGAAAATTAAAGATAGAACGGTTAAAAAATTAGATGTTTATACAACTCAAGCAATAGCATCTAACGTTGATTCAAATATAAAAGATTTTTTGTTTTGGTTTAGGCAAATTTTGTCTTGCTGAATGAGGTATTATGGCTAAAAGTGTAAGATTACAAAAGTATTTATCAGAGTGCGGTGTGGCTTCTCGCCGTAAATCTGAAGAGTTAATTTTAGCAGGTTCTGTTAAAATTAACGGTGTAAAAGCAATATTGGGTGATAAGGTTGATCCTTTTAAAGATAAGGTAACCGTTAAGGGTAAACTTGTTAAAAAGGTTGACGAAAAGGTATATTTAATGCTTCACAAACCCAGAGGATTTATCACAACTATGTCTGACGAGCAGGGTAGACGATGTGTTGCCGATTTGGTTGAGGATGCTCCGCAGAAGGTGTATCCCGTCGGTCGTCTTGACCGCGATTCAGAGGGTATGCTGTTGATGACAAATGACGGTGAGTTTTCTAACCTGATGATGCATCCACGAACCCACGTTTCAAAAACCTACCGTGTTACCGTTCGCCCGCCCGTTACCGAGCAAATGCTGGATAAAATTGCATGTGGTATTGAAATCGACGGCAGAATGACAGCTCCTTGTGAGGTCGAAATTATTCAAAAAGAAGAGGGCAGAGTCGTTTTAAAGTTTGTGCTTTATGAAGGCCGTAATCGAGAAATCAGACGCTTGTGTGAGGCGGTAGGACTTCAGGTTGCACGATTAAAACGCGTTGCTATCGACACTCTTAAGCTTGGAATGTTGCCCCAGGGTAAGTGGCGACTTTTGACCGAGCAAGAGGTTAAAAAGCTTATTGTTAACGCTACTAAAACTGATTACGATAGACAAGACAGAGGTTCAAAAGGTAATGGTAAGAGTAAAACCGGTAAACGTGCACGAAATTGAAGAGTATTTTAAGCTGCACAACGTAGAAATTTGTGACGGAGCTATGGCTATGGTTGCTTTGGAAGGTGAAGAAAGGGTTGGCTCAGCCGTCTTTTCCATAACCGAAAACAACCTTACTCTTTTATCTGTGCAATATCCTGAAAAAGATTTGTTTATTTGTGATTTAACCTCAAGAGCTGTAATGAATTACGGCGTTAACAGAGGTAAGCTTTATTGCGAGCTTGGCGAAAAAGCTCCTTTTAAAGAGTTTGTGTTGTTTGGCTTTATTAAAAATGCCGAAGAAAAAACTATAAATATTATTAAAACGTTTACAATGTGTACAAACTGTAAAAACAAGTGAAATTCGCTTGCTCTTTGAGTTGGTATATGGTAAAATAAATCAAATTTTCATTTTAAGCGGAGGTATAAAAATGAGTGTTGATACGCTGGCGTTTAAGCGACTTCAAGCATTGTTTGATGACGGTCTTTTTACAGAAGTAGACCGTTTGGGCGATGATAAAGCTTTGGTTGCATACGGTAACGTGAACGGTGCTCCTTGTTGTGCTTTTTCTCAGAACGTTGAGTCTGATGGTGCAGCAATGTGCAAAAAGCAAGCTGAAAAGATTTTGCGCGCATATGAGCTTGCTGAAAAAATAGGATGTCCTGTTGTTGGTATTTTTGATTCTAACGGTGGTAAGCTTGACAACGGTATTGAAGCCGTTACAGCTTTTTCACAACTTATAAATGCATCTAATCGTTTGTCGGGTGTTGTTCCTCAGGTTGCTGTTGTTGCAGGAACTTGTGCTGCATCTGCGGCTGTATGGGCTCAGTGCTCTGACGTAGTGATTATGTCTGAAAAGTCTCAGATGTTTGTTACTGCACCTTATCTTTTGGGAGAAAAGATAGGTACTGCCGATGCCGCGGTTGCCAACGGTACTGCACATATTGCTTGTGCTGATGATTTGGCTGCAGTTGCATCTGCTCGCGATATTCTTGGATTCTTACCTTCTAACAATATCAGCTGCCCCGCAGAGTGTGACTGTGTGCCTGCAGTTGGTGCTTTTCCTGCCGCAGATGCTCTTTCTGCAATCAACGCACTTTGTGATGAGATGAGCGTTGTTGAAATTCGTAAGGGCTTTGGCTCTGACGCAGTTACTGCATTTGGCAGAGTTGCAGGTGCAAGCGTTGGCGTTGTTGCAGCATATGGCACTTTAACCGCTGATGATTGCTCCAAAATAGCATCTTTTGTTGGAATTTGTGATGCATATTCTATTCCTGTTATTACTGTTGTTGATACTATCGGCTTTGAAGCAACTGCTGACAGCGAGCTTGACGGTAACTGCAAAGCGGCATCAGTTTTAACCAAAGCTTATGCTAACGCTACTACCGTTAAGGTTGCTTTGATTGCAGGTAATGCTTATGGCCCTGCGTTTATGACCTTTGCAGGTAAAGCATCAGGTGCCGATATGGTTTTGGCCCTTGATAATGCCGTTATTTCTCCTCTTTCACCTGAAGCCGCCGCAACTATTGTTTATAACGATAGAATTTTGGCAGGTGAAGATAAAAAGGCAGTTATTGCTGATTATATTGAGAATTTTGCAAGTGCAAGAGCAGTTGCTGCTGCAGGTGCTATTGATGATGTTGCAACATGTTCTGACGTGTATGCAAAAATTATCAATTCTCTTGATATTCTTGCTTCAAAACGAGTAACCACTCTTGATAAAAAACACGTTGTATTATCATTCTAAATAAGAAAGGTCGATAAAATTATGAAACAGCTTAAAATTACTGTTAATGGTAAGACATATGACGTTATGGTTGAAGAAACCGGTTCTGTTGCATCTGCACCCGTAGCAGCACCTGCTGCTCCTGTTGCTGCAGCTCCCGCACCTGCCGCTGCTCCCGCACCCGCAGCAGCCGCACCCGCACCCGCAGCTGCTCCTGCCGCTGCTCCCGTTGAAGGCAGCGAGACTATCAGCAGTCCTATGCCCGGTACCATTCTTCGCGTTGCCGTTAATGCCGGCGCTGCTGTAAAGGCAGGCGATGTATTGCTCGTTCTTGAGGCAATGAAGATGGAAAATGAGATTAAAGCTCCTCACGATGCAACTGTTGCTGCAGTTCTTGTAAAGCAAGGCGACACTGTTGATTCGGGTGCTGATCTTGTTTCGCTCGCATAAGGAGATAGGGAATATGGCTGTAAAAATTACCGAAACCGTCCTTCGTGACGCGCATCAGTCTTTGCTTGCTACCCGTATGTCAACTGAAGAAATGATTCCTGTGCTTCAACAGCTTGATAAAATTGGTTTTCATTCTCTTGAGTGCTGGGGTGGCGCAACCTTTGACTCCTGCTTGCGTTTTTTGGATGAAGATCCTTGGGCTCGTTTGAGAACCATTCGTGAAGCTTGCCCCAATACCAAGCTGCAAATGCTCTTCCGTGGTCAAAATATGCTTGGATATCGCCATTATGCTGATGACGTTCTTGAGTATTTTGTTAAAAAGAGCGTAGCTAACGGTATTGATATTATTCGTATTTTTGATGCTCTTAACGATATCCGAAACCTTCAAACTGCAATAAAGGCAGCTAAATCAGAGGGCGCACACGCTCAGGTAGCTGTTTCATACACTACCGGCCCTGTGTTTACTCTTGATTATTATGCCGATTATGCCAAGAAGATTGTTGAAGCTGGCGCTGATTCTATTTGTATTAAAGATATGGCCGGCTTGCTTACTCCTTACGGAACTTACGACTTGGTTAAGTGCATTAAAGAAACTGTTGACGTACCCGTTCAGATTCACTCTCACTATACAGCGGGTCTTGCATCAATGGTTTTGATGAAGGCAGTAGAGGCCGGTGCAGATATTGTTGATACCGCAATGGCTCCTTTAGCTTTGGGTACTTCACATCCCGCTACCGAATCTATGGTTGCCGCATTCCAAGGCACCGAGTTTGATACCGGTCTTGATCTTGAAAAGCTTGATGAAGCAAGCAAATATTTTGTAACCCTTCGTCAAAAATATATTGAAAGCGGTTTGCTTAACCCCAAGATGCTTGGTGTTGATGCCAAATCTCTTATCTATCAGGTGCCCGGCGGTATGCTTTCCAATCTTCTCAGCCAGCTTAAGCAAGCAGGTAAAGAGGATCAGTTAGGTGAAGTTCTTGCCGAGGTTCCTCGTGTTCGTGCAGATTGCGGATATCCGCCCCTTGTTACACCTTCTTCACAGATTGTTGGTACTCAGGCGGTTTATAACGTTATTACCGGCGAGCGCTACAAGATGGTAACTAAAGAATTTAAGGGTATTGTTCGCGGCGAATATGGACGCACTCCTGTTGAAATTGATCCCGAATTCCGTAAAAAGATTATCGGCGATGAAGAGCCCATCGATTGCCGTCCTGCAGATTTGATCGAGCCCGAGCTTGAAAAGCTCCGCGAGGAGTGCAAGCCCTGGATTGAGCAGGAGGAAGATGTTTTGTCTTATGCTCAGTTTGGTCAGGTTGCAGTAAAATATTTCGAATCACGTCGCAATAAAAACCTTGGTATTGACGGTGAACACCTTGATATGGATTCAAAAGTTCATCCCGTATAAAAAAACACTTGATTTTTCTTTAATACTGTGATACAATCACTTGTAATGTAATGAAATTCATTTGTTGGAGGTTTAAAAATGCTTACTGCTTTTTCTTATATTATCGGTTCTCTTATTATAATTTTTGCAATAGTTATTATTGGCGCAATTCTTATGCAAGAGGGTCGTCGTGCAGGTATCAGCG
>JAZQSG010000100.1:0-1586 GCA_045630025.1 Acutalibacteraceae bacterium | reverse complement strand
ACCTATATGTTAGAACTTTGGCATGGACCTACCTGCGCATTTAAAGATATGGCATTGCAATTGTTGCCCCATTTGCTTACCAAATCATCCAAAAAGGTTGGTGACGGCAAGCGCACCGTAATTCTTGTTGCAACCTCGGGTGATACGGGCAAGGCCGCTCTTGAGGGCTTTAAAGATGTAGAAAACACAGATATTATCGTATTTTATCCTGTTGACGGCGTAAGCAACACTCAAAAGCTGCAAATGGCTACCCAAACCGGCAACAACGTTTTTGTTTGTGCAATTAACGGCAACTTTGATGACGCTCAATCAGGCGTTAAGAAAATATTTACCAACCCCGATATTGCCAAAAAGTTAGACGAAAACAATATGGCTTTCTCGAGCGCTAACTCTATCAACTGGGGTCGCTTACTGCCTCAAATTGTTTATTACGTTTCTGTTTACTGCGATCTTATTAATGCAAACGACAGCGTAGAATCCTTTAACGTTGTTGTTCCTACCGGCAACTTCGGTAATATTCTTGCCGCTTTTTACGCTAAATGCATGGGAATACCCATCAACAAGCTTATCTGTGCATCAAACAGCAACAACATTCTTACCGATTTTATTTCAACCGGCACCTATGACCGCAACAGAGATTTCTATACTACAATTTCTCCTTCAATGGATATATTGATTTCAAGCAATCTCGAGCGTTTGCTTTATCATTTAAGCGGAAATGACGATAAACGTGTTGCAGCATGGATGAAGTCTTTGTCAGAATCAGGCAAATACACCGTTGATGCCGACGTTAAAGATGCTGTTTCAGAGCATTTTGTTGCTGGATATGCAGACGATGAAAGAACCAAGGCAACCATCAATAAGCTTTTTGAAAAATCCGGCTATCTCTGCGATACTCATACTGCTGTTGCAGTTTCTGTATATGAAGATTACGCTGCTCAAACAGGTGACAAAACACCTACCGTTATCGTCTCTACCGCAAGCCCTTATAAGTTTGCTGCCGACGTG
The DNA here is from genome assembly GCA_045630025.1 of Acutalibacteraceae bacterium. Lineage (GTDB taxonomy): Bacteria > Bacillota > Clostridia > Oscillospirales > Acutalibacteraceae > RGIG2206. Next base: position 578 of record JAZQSG010000100.1, on the reverse strand, counting down.
CTTGATGCAGTTGATAGCGGCAGCTCAGCCGATTTAAGCGGTATTGAGTGTATGGAAAATCTTTCTAAAGCTACCGGCACCCCCATTCCCGCACCCCTGGAAGGCCTTGCAAGCAGGGAAGTGCGCTTTAAGAAAACCGTTGACCCCTCTGATATGACTCAAGTAGTATTTGAATACCTAAACATAAAATAATTTTGAGGTGAAAACTTGGCTCTGTTTACCATCTCAGATCTGCACTTATCCTTGGCCGGCGACAAATCTATGGAGGTTTTTCACGGTTGGGATAACTACGTTGATCGTATAAAAAACAACTGGTGCAAAATTGTGTCGGAATTAGACTCGGTTATAATACCCGGGGATGTATCGTGGGAACTAAAACTCGATACAGCAACAAAGGATTTTGAATTTATAGATAAGCTGCCGGGTAAAAAATACATCTTTAAAGGCAACCACGATTTGTGGTGGAATTCTATGAAAAAGATGAATGAGTTTTTATCTGTAAACAACTTTACGAGCATCAACTTTTTAAACAATTCCGCAGCGTTAATCGACGGAATAAGCGTGTGCGGAACAAGAGG